>NZ_DBHD01000102.1:0-19764 GCF_002296025.1 Microbacterium sp. UBA837 | reverse complement strand
TGCTGGCCGACCCTACACGGAGCACTGGACGAGCGAAGGCAAGCTCTAGCTCTGCGCGGTCAAGGACGTCTTCAGCGGCAAGATCGTCGGCTACTCGATCGACTCGCGCATGAAGTCACGCCTCGTCGTGAACGCCATCGACAACGCCGTCGCGCTCCGCGGCGACGTCGCCGGATGTGTTGTTCACAGCGACAGGGGCAGCCAATTTCGCGCTCGGAAGACGATCCGCACCCTCCCCCGTCACGGGCTGGTCGGATCGATGGGCCGCGTCGGCGCGGCCGGCGACAACGCCGCGATGGAATCGTTCTTCAGCCTGCTGCAGAAGAACGTCCTCAATCGCCGCGCCTGGGCGACCCGCGACGAGCTCCGGATCGCGATCGTGACCTGGATCGAGCGCACCTACCACCGGCGCCGCCGCCAGGCCGCGCTCGGGCGTTTGACGCCCGTCGAGTTCGAGACGATCATGAACCCACCCCTGGCCCTCGCGGCCTAAACAACAACTGTCACCCGTTCCGGCATCAAACCCCTGGCGCTCGTTCTCGTGGCGTATTCGATCGGGCTCGTACCGAGCCAGGCGCACCCGCGGTGACGTGCTTGACGTAAGACCCGATTACCGGCGGGGGTTGGTGTAGTCGTTACGTGCGACTGTCCCGCAGGTGGCTTGTGGTCGTGTCCGATTCTGCGCGACCCGGTGCCACCCTTGCACCGACGTGTTGACGGTGGTGGTGGCTGTATCTAGGGTTTCCGGTGTGAACCCCGGCCATTTCTTCCAACGCACCGGCGCTTCGACCTTTACTCCTTCCGTCCATGCGGGCGGGGCGTGGTCGGATAGCGACCAGCATTTCAGCCCGCTCGCCGGACTACTCGTCCATGAGATCGAACGAGACCGGCACGAGCGGGGCAACGGCCCTAGCCAGCTCGCGCGCCTGACCTTCGACATCCTCGGAAGGCTCCCGTTTCAAGAGTTCGAGGTGGATGTCCGTGTGATCCGGCCGGGCCGAACGATCGAGCTCGTAGAAGCAACGATGTCCAGCGGGGGCCGCAGCGTACTCACCACGCGGGCCTGGTATCTCACCGAAGCGGACTCGTCGCCGGTCTCCGTGATCGAGGAGGCGCCGCTCCCTGGGCCCGAGTCCGGGTGGGAGCGCGACCTCACCCGGGTGTGGACGGGTGGGTATATCCATCAGGTCGAGGCGAAGCAGGTCTCGGAGCCGCGTCCCGGTTCGAGTGCCACATGGATCACCTCGCCCACCCATCTCATCGAGGGTGAGAAGCCGATCGGGATTGCCGAGTATGTTGCCCGGATCGATACGGCCAATGGCATCGCGGTGCGTGAGGACCCGACCGAGTGGATGTTCCCTAACATCGATCTCTCTGTCCACTTCTTCCGGGAGCCCGAGAGTTCTTGGACCGGTCTCGACACGACCGTGACCTGGGGCCCGACTGGGATTGGCCTCACCTCCACGGTGCTCCACGACATTCACGGCCCTGTAGGGCGGGCGGAGCAGAGCCTCACGATCCGTAGGCAGTAGTCGGCCGGAAGGTACGGATAACTGGTGCTGTTGCAATCTGGGGTGATGGTGTCGGAAAGCTGATCACGCCAGGAGTTCCCGACCCCGCGTGCTGGTATCTCAGGCGCCTGTGAAGGCCTAAGGCGACGATCACCGCATCCGGGTTCGGACACCCGAAGGCGAACACCCGGCCTTGGCCTTTGCGTAGCGCGTGCATCGCCTCCATGCCCTGCAGTGTCCGGTAGGCCGACACCGGTTTCTTGAAGCCACCGCCTTTAGGACCCAGGATCCGCTTCAACCTGCCGTGATCACCCTCGATCACGTTGTTGAGGTACTTCACCTGCCGGTGTTGGACTGTTTTCGACAGCTTCTGCTTCCTGATCAACTCCGTGATCGCCGCGGCGTAGGCCGGTGCTTTGTCGGTGCAGATCACTCGGGGACTGCTATCAGGACCGCGGTGGCCAGCACCTCGCAGCGCTTTTCCCAGGAACCTTTTTGCCGCTTGCGTGTTGCGTCGGGTGGACATGTAGAAGTCCAAGGTCCGGTCATCCTTGGTCACCGCCCGGTAGAGGTAGCACCATTTCCCGCCGACCCGGATGCAGGTCTCATCCACTCGCCAGGAGTCGGAGACCAACGGCGAGGTTTGACGGTACCGGCGGGTACGTTTATCCAGTTCGGGTCCGTACTTCTGTACCCACCGGTAAATCGTGGTGTGATCCACCGGCACACCGCGCTCTGTCAGCATCTCCTCGAGATCCCTGTAGGACACTCCGTAGCGGCAGTACCAGCGCACTGCCCACAGGATCACGTCTTGAGGGAAGGGGTTTGATGCAGAAAAACGTGTTGGATCGGCGGGTCTGGGATACCCGGGAGTCGTTGCGGGTGGCGATCGTGACCTGGATTGAGCGCACGTATCACCGACGGCGGCGGCAGGTGCGCCTGCGACGGTTGACGCCGGTGGAGTACGAGACGATGATGAGCGTCACGACCGCGTCCGCGGCGTGACTACTTGCTGTCACCTAACCGTGCATCAAACCCTCTTTCCGTATACTGGACGCTTGTGCGACGAGACACCGTCGCGACGAAAGGTTTCACGTCTTGGCGATTCTCGAACTGATCCTGCAGGTGATTCTGGGCATCACGAGCCTGCTGCTCACGCTGCTGATCCTGCTGCACAAGGGCCGAGGTGGTGGCCTCTCCGACATGTTCGGCGGCGGAATGACCTCAGCTCTGGGATCGTCGGGTCTTGCTGAGCGAAACCTGAACCGATTCACCATCGTGCTGGCTCTCGTATGGTTCATCACCATCGTCGGACTCGGCCTCGTTACGAAGTTCCAGGTGATCTGATGGCAACCGGCGGCAACGCAATCCGCGGCACCCGGGTGGGTGCCGGTCCCATGGGCGAACAGGACCACGGCTATCACGCCGACCGCGTCGCCGTCTCGTACTGGGATGCTCTCGGCAACGAAACCGTCCGCTACTTCGCGGCGGGTATTCCCGATGAGGAGATCCCCGAGACTATCGACTCGCCGCACTCCGGTCTCCCGGCCGGGCGTGACAAGGACAACCCGCCGCAGATGGCGAAGGCCGAGCCCTATAAGACGCACCTCGCGTACGTGAAGGAGCGTCGCACCGAAGAGGAAGCCGACGCGCTCCTGGATGACGCGCTGAAGTCGCTGCGCGAGCGCCGCGGTCTCTGAGACTTTCCGCAGGGGCTCCCTGCACGAGAAACGCCCGGTCTCCCTGAGGGGCCGGGCGTTTCTCGTCAATCGACTCGGCTCAGTACTCCTGGTCGATCAGGTCGGGCGGGACCTGTTCGGCAGCCTCCCGGTCGACGAAGAAGACGGTGCGTCGCCGTCCCTTCGCCCCGCCGGCAGGGACGCTCGTGTAGTTGGCGCCGGCAAGCGCGAGCCCGAGGGCTGCGGCCTTGTCGGGGCCGGACATGACCAGCCATACGCGCTGCGACCCGTTGATCACCGGCCGCGTGAAGGTCACGCGCTCCGGCGGCGGCTTAGGCGAGTTCCGGACCGGAAGCACGGCGTTCTCGGTGTCGCGGATCTCGGGGTGGTCGGGAAAGAGCGAGGCGATGTGTGCGTCGGGCCCCACCCCCAGAAAGCACATGTCGAAGGACGGCCAGGCGGGCCCGCCGGGCTGGGCGAAGCGAGCGAGCTCGGCAGCATAGGCGCGAGCCGCCTCATCCAGGTCGACACCCTCGTCGCTGGCGGCGACGCTGTGGATGTTGCCAGCGGGGATGTCCAGCCGATCGAGCAGCGCCTCGCGCGCCTGCTTGTCGTTGCGCTCGGCATCCTGACGCGGAACGAATCGTTCGTCGCTCCACCAGAAGTGAACATTGTCGAAGCGAAGGCCCGCCAGCCGCGGGCTTGCTGCAGCAGCCTCGAGCACCGCGATGCCCATGGTTCCGCCGGTGAGCGAGACATGAACGGCGGGTTCATCAGCCTGCTTCTCGATGCGGCGCAGGAACCGGTTCGCCACGTAGTCGGCGAGCGTGGCCCGGTCGGGGCTGATGAGCACCCGCTTCTCGTTCGTGATCTCAGCCATGGGTCTCCTGCGACTGTGGCGGGTCGAGCAGTGCCCAGCCCTCGGTGATCACTCGACCATACAAGAGGTCGGCGTCGAGCCGGCGGAGCTCCTCGGCGAGGCACTCGCGCAGCGTCCGGCGGGGGAGCACGAGATCATGCTGCGGCTGTCCGGGCTGCGCCAGGCAGGCGATCGCGGTGCTCGAACGTTCCAGAACGATGTCGCCGCTGGCACGCGTGAGGCGGACCGACTTGATGCCGTCGCTCCATTCATCGGGGGAGAGGTAGTGCCAGTCCACCGGCACACCGAGAGTCAGGCGCAGCCACGCAGCCAACAGTGCTGTCGACGGCGACGTTTCAGCGCCGCGAACCTCCACCGCGGTGATCGGCTCGTACGGCGGCTGGTCGAGCACAGCGGCGAGCTGTTCGCGCCAATGCGTGAGGCGCGTCCAGGCGAGGTCGGTGTCACCCGGCGAGTAGCAGTCACCCAGGTGAGCAACACGCGTGGCCTCGAACGGCACGGTCGAGGCATCGGTGATGCGGCGCTGAGCGATCCGACCGAGGGGGGACTGCGAGGGAGTGGCCGGCGGATTGTCGGGCCACCACACCACGACCGGTGCGTCGGGCAGCAGCAGGCCCGTGACAAGGCTCTCGACGTTGGATGCCGCGTCGCCGGAAGCCCTGAGCACGACGACCTCGCTCGCGCCCGCGTCGCCGCCCACGCGGATCTCGGCATCCAGCTTCGGCTCGCCCTCAGGGTCGAGTCGGAGGCTGATGACTCGCATCGGATGCTCGCGAGACGCGTCGTTGGCAGCCTCGATACCGTCTTCGGTGCCGCCGTTGGTGGTCACGATGATGAGCGTGAGCACACGTCCGAGCGCAACGGCGCCGCCCTCCTCACGCACATCGATGAGCGCGCGCGAGATCTTGCTGACTGTCGTGTCGGGAAGATCGACGATCATGGCCGCCTCCAGGTGCGTCCGTCGCGGGCGAGGAGCTGGTCGGCTGACTTCGGCCCCCACGACCCCGGTTCGTATTGGTCGAGCGGCCCGCCCTGCTGCGCCCAGAACTCTTCGACGGGGTCGAGGATCTTCCACGAGAGCTCGACCTCTTCGTGGCGGGGGAACAGCGGGGGATCCCCGAGCAGGACGTCGAGAATGAGCCGCTCGTAGGCTTCGGGACTGGCCTCGGTGAACGCGTGTCCGTAGCCGAAGTCCATCGTGACGTCTCGCACGTGCGTGCTTGCACCGGGGACCTTGGAGCCGAAGCGGATCGTGACACCCTCATCCGGTTGCACGCGGATGACGAGCGCGTTCTCACCGAGTCCGGATGTCTGGGAACGCGTGAACAGGTGCTCGGGTGCGCGCTTGAACACCACGGCGATCTCGGTCACGCGGCGCCCGAGTCGCTTTCCGGTGCGGAGGTAGAAGGGGACATCCGCCCAGCGGCGCGTGTTGATCTCGAGCTTGAGGGCCGCGTAGGTCTCGGTCGTCGAGTCCGGCTTCATCCCGTCTTCGTCGAGGAATCCGGTGACGTGTTCGCCACCCTGCCACCCTCCGGCGTACTGGCCGCGCGCTGTCGCGAGCGACAGGTCTGCGGGCAGCGTGACGGCAGCGAGCACCTTCTCTTTTTCGGCACGCAGGTGGCTCGCGTCGAAGCTGATGGGCTCCTCCATGGCCGTCAGCGCGAGAAGCTGCAGCAGGTGGTTCTGAATGACATCGCGCGCCGCCCCGATGCCGTCGTAGTAGCCGGCGCGGCCGCCCACGCCGATGTCCTCGGCCATCGTGATCTGGACGTGGTCGACGTAGTTGCGGTTCCAGATCGGCTCGAAGAGCTCGTTCGCGAACCGCAGCGCGAGGATGTTCTGGACCGTCTCTTTGCCGAGGTAGTGATCGATCCGGAAGATCGAGTCGGCCGGGAAGGTCGAGCGCAGCGCGTCGTTGAGCTCGCGGGCCGACGCGAGATCGTGACCGAACGGCTTCTCGATGACGACTCGTCGCCATCGCTCGGGCTGGTCGGCGGTGTCATCCACGAGACCTGACGTTCGCAGCTGCCGTGCGACAACCGGGAAGTCCTTCGGAGGGATGGACAGGTAGAACGCGTGGTTGCCCATGGTGCCACGCTCTTCGTCAAGGCTCTGCACGGTCTCGCGCAGCCGCGCAAAGGCGTCGTCGTCGCCGAACTCGCCGGGAACGAAGCGGATGCCCTGCAGCAGCTGCTGCCAGGTCTCCTCGCGAAACGCGGTTCGCGCATGCTGGCGGACCGCGTCGTGCACAACCTGCGCGAAGTCCTGATCCTCCCAGTCGCGGCGGGCGAACCCGACCAGTCCGAACCCCGGCGGGAGCAACCCGCGATTGGCGAGGTCATACACGGCCGGCATGAGCTTCTTGCGAGAGAGGTCGCCGGTCACGCCGAAGATCACGAGGGCACTGGGGCCCGCGATCCGATTCAGGCGTGCGTCTTCGGGGTCGCGCAGCGGATTGTGCCCGCGAGAGATCTCGACTGTCATCGGATGGGATGCCTTACTGAGCAGCTTCGAACAGGGAAAGAACCTCGACCTGGGGGTCGGTGAGGGTCAGCGTGACGACGGGACGCCCGTGCGCGGCCAAGACTTCGGCATCTCCCGCGGCCTGCGCGGCGATCAACTGACCGAAGGTGAACGGCCGGCCGGGGATCTCGACATCCGTATCGGTGCGCTCCACGATCTGCAAGAACACCCCGTTCGCGGGTCCGCCCTTGTGGTACTGCCCCGTCGAGTGCAGGAACCGGGGGCCCCAGCCGAACGTGGCGGGCCTGCCCGAATCGGCAGCGACGAGTTCGCGCAGGCCCTGGAGCTGGGGGATCGCGAGGCGGTTGACGTAGGCCTGCACCGAGACGTATCCGTCGGCAGGCAGCTGCGCCCACAGTGCGTCGAGGACGCCGGCGATCGTGCCGGATGCCGCAAGCGCGGCATCCGTGACCCGCACCTGGACGCCATCGACGACGAACGTCGGTGCAGTCGGTTCGGGCGTGCGCTCGAGGAGTCCCCGCGTGGCTTCCTTGGCTGACTCGACATCGGGCTGGTCGAACGGGTTGATACCGAGCATCCGTCCCGCGATCGCGGTCGCGTACTCCCACACGACGAACTGTGCCCCAAGGGAACCGCTGACCAGGATCTCGCCCTGGTGATGTTCGAACAGGTGGAATTCGTTAGCCTCGTCGACCAGACGCAGCACCTGCAGGTCTGCGGGTGTGGACTCGAGCTCGGGTGAGACGGGCAGCATGACAACGGGCAGGATGCCGGTGCCGTTCTTTCCCGTCGACTCCGCGATCAGCTGCTCGATCCAGTCGGGGAGCCCCACGATGTGCGTGCCATCGCTGATGAGAGCGAGCTTGTCGCGGCGCGGCTCGCCGCCGGCGATTGCGGCAGCAAGCACCAGTGCTGGGTTCTCGGGGCTGTCGATGGCGACCTCGAGGAGGGTCGCATCGGCTTCGGCGAGCAGCTCCTGGATGTCGGCGCCGGCAAGGCCCGCGGGGACCAGCCCGAAAGCCGTCAGCGCTGAGTATCGGCCACCCACGCTCGGATCGGCGTTGAACACTCGGTACCCGTCGGCACGTGCCGACTCGTCCAGGGGCGAACCGGGGTCGGTGACCACGATGATCCGCTCGGTGGGGTCGATACCCAAGTCCCGGAATGCCGCCTCGAAGGCACGCTTCGCGGAATCCGTCTCGACCGTCGATCCGGACTTGGATGACACCACGAGAACCGTGCGCTCAAGACCGCCAGCTTCGGGGTCGCCGTCGAGGGCTGCGAGCACCTGACCGGGCGACGTCGAGTCCATGATGACCAGCGGAACTCCGGCGGTTTGCGCGATCACCTCGGGAGCGAGCGAGGACCCGCCCATGCCGGCTAGGACGATCCGCGTGAGCCCCTTCGCGACGAGCTCCTCACGCAGCGCAACGATCTGCGGCACCAGCGGCAGGGAGACCGTGACAGCCTCGAGCCACCCGAGCCGGCGTGATGCCTCGGCCTCGGCATCCGGACCCCACAGCGAGCTGTCGCCCGCGGTGAGGCCCGATGCGACGAGATCGCCGACGAGAGCGGGCAGCGTCGCCTCGACGACCGACTTGACGTGCCCGGTCAGGTGGATGTCGAATGCCATCGCCGGCTCAGACGTCCGCGTTCTCGAGGGCTGTCGTCACCGTCGCCTGCAACTCGTGCCACGAGGCGATGAACTTGTCGACGCCCTCGTCTTCGAGAACCTGCGTGACATCGGCGAAGTCGATCCCCACCGATGCGAGGCCGTCGAACACGGCGTGAGCATCGCCATAGTTGCCGGTGATCGTGTCGCCGACGACGTCGGCGTGATCGAAGGTCGCCTCGAGCGTCTTCTCAGGCATCGTGTTCACGGTGCCCCGCGCGACGAGCTCGGTGACGTACAGCGTGTCGGGAAGAGCGGGGTCCTTGACGCCGGTCGACGCCCATAGCGGACGCTGCACGGTGGCACCTGCGGCGACCAGTGCCGTTGCGCGCTCGGTAGCGAACTCCTTCTCGAAGAGCTCGAACGCGAGGCGCGCGTTGGCGATGCCGGCGCGGGACTTCAGCGCCGTCGCGGCATCCGACCCGATAGCGGTGAGGCGCTTATCGACCTCGGTGTCCACGCGCGACACGAAGAACGAGGCGACCGAGTGGATCGTGCTGATGTCGTGGCCAGCAGCCTTGGCCCGCTCGATACCGGTGAGGTAGGCGTCGATGACAGCCGCGTAGCGCTCGAGGCTGAAGATGAGCGTGACGTTCACCGAGATGCCCGACGCGATCGCCTCGGTGATCGCGGGGAGTCCGGCCTTGGTCGCGGGGATCTTGATGAGCGCGTTCGGTCGGTCGACGACCTTCCACAGCTCCTTGGCCTGAGCGATCGTCGCCTCGGTGTCGTGTGCGAGCTCGGGCGAGACCTCGATGGATACGCGGCCGTCCACGCCACCGGTCGCGTCGTAGACCGGGCGGAAGATGTCGGCGGCGTCGCGCACGTCGGTCGTCGTGATCGTGAAGATCGACGTCTCGGTGTCAGCCCCCTGAGACTTCAGGTCGCGGATGGCCTGGTCGTAGGCGTTACCCTTCGCCAGGGCGCCGGCGAAGATCGTCGGGTTGGTCGTGACGCCGGTGACGTTGCGGTCGACGATCAGCGCGGCCAGGTTGCCGGAGCTGATCCGCTCGCGCGACAGGTCATCAAGCCAGATGCTGACGCCCTCGGCGACGAGCTTCTCGGTGGGGGTGGTCATGCGTTCTCCTTTGTGTGCAGCCGCGGCTCAGGCGCCGGCGGCGGCGATGGTCTCGTGGGCGGCGGTCACGACGGCTTCGGTCGTGATGCCGAACTTCTGGAAGAGCGTCTTGTAGTCAGCCGATGCACCGAAGTGCTCGATCGACACGGACCGGCCGGCGTCGCCGACGATCCCGCGCCACGGCATCGCCAGGCCTGCCTCGACCGAGACCCGCGCCTTGACGGATGCCGGCAGCACGCTCTCGCGGTATGCGTCGTCCTGCTCGGCGAACCACTCGAGCGACGGGGCTGACACAACCCGTGCGCCGATGCCCTGTTCGGCAAGCTGCTCGCGAGCAGCCACGGCGAGTTGAACCTCGGAGCCTGTCCCGATCAGGATCACATCGACGGCGCCGGTCGGCGAGTCGGCGAGCACGTACGCGCCCTTGGCGGCGAGGTCGGCCGAAGCGAACTCGTCGCCGGATGCCTCACCCTCGCCACGGGGGAACGTCGGAACGTTCTGGCGGGTCAATGCGATTCCCGCGGGGCCCCCGTGGCGGCGCACGAGCTCGAGCCAGACGGCTGCTGTCTCGTTCGCGTCGGCCGGGCGCACAACAGCAAAGTTCGGGATCGCGCGGAGAGCGGCGAGCTGCTCGATCGGCTGGTGCGTCGGCCCATCTTCACCCAGGGCAACGGAGTCGTGCGTCCACACGAACAGCGTCGGGATGTTCATCAGCGCAGCAAGGCGCACCGGCGGGCGCATGTAGTCGCTGAAGATCAGGAACGTGCCACCGAACGGACGGGTCGGACCGTGCAGCACGATGCCGTTGAGGATCGACCCCATCGCGTGCTCGCGGATGCCGAAGTGCAGCACGCGGCCGTACGGGTTGCCCGACCACTCGTGCGTGGACCACTCCTCGGGGATGAACGACGCCGCATTCTTGATGGTCGTCAGGTTCGACTCCGCGAGGTCGGCTGAGCCGCCCCAGAGCTCCGGCAGCTCAGCGGCCAGCGCGTTGATGACCTGACCCGATGCGGCGCGGGTCGAGACATCCTTGCCTGCCTCGAACTGGGGGAGTGCGTCAGCGATGTCCGCGGGAAGTTCGCGAGCGTGAAGCCGGTCCCACAGCGCCTTGCGCTCGGGGTTAGCTGCGGCCCACGCGTCGAACTTCTCCTGCCATGCAGCCTTTTCGGCCTCGCCGCGCTCGACGAGCGAGCGGGTGTGGGCGATGACCTCGTCGGGAACGTCGAACGTCGTGTCGGGGTCCCAGCCGAGGACCTTCTTGGTCGCGGCGAGCTCTTCGCCGCCGAGCGCGGCGCCGTGGATCTTGCCGCTGTTCTGCTTGCCGGGGGAAGGCCAGCCGATGATCGTCTTGAGGATGATGATCGAGGGCTTGTCGGTGACGCCCTTGGCTTTCTCGATGGCGTCGTACAGCTCCTGCACGTCCTCGACGTACTCGCCCGACTTCTTCCAGTCGACGGTCTGCACGTGCCAGTCGTAGGCCTCGTAGCGCTTCGCGACATCCTCGGTCAGAGCGACGTTCGTGTCGTCTTCGATCGAGATCTGGTTCGAGTCATAGATGACGACGAGGTTGCCCAGCTGTTGGTGTCCAGCGAGCGAGGATGCCTCGCTCGTCACACCCTCTTCAAGGTCGCCGTCGGAGGCGATGACGTAGATGAAGTGGTCGAAGGGCGACTCGCCGGCCGGTGCCTCAGGGTCGAACAGGCCTCGCTCGTACCGTGCTGCGTAGGCGAAACCAACCGAGGATGCCAGGCCCTGGCCGAGCGGTCCCGTCGTGATCTCCACACCCTTCGTGTGGCCGTACTCGGGGTGACCGGGGGTGAGAGATCCCCACGTGCGGAGCGCCTTCAGGTCATCGAGCTCGAGACCGAATCCGCCGAGGTAGAGCTGAATGTACTGCGTGAGCGAGGAGTGACCGCACGAGAGGATGAAACGGTCGCGGCCGGGCCAGTGCGTGTCAGCCGGGTCATGCTTCATGACGCGCTGATACAGCAGATACGCCGCGGGAGCGAGGCTCATCGCCGTCCCGGGGTGTCCGTTGCCGACTTTCTCCACGGCATCCGCCGCGAGAACGCGAGCGGTGTCCACCGCGCGCTTGTCGATCTCATCCCAACGCAGTTCCGTCACCGGATTGCCTTCCGTTCGAGAGGGGTGCGCCCTGAGACCACCGGTCCGCAGACCGCGTCACCACGGGAAGAGCAGCCGGCGCAGAGCGCGCGTGTGTTTTCAGCATAGCGATTCCGGTTCCCCCCAGTGGGCCGTGTTTCGACGCCCCGCACCCCGGCCGCCGCGTGCCGTGCATGCTCCGCCGGCGCCTACCTCGCGTGGGGGATGCCATAGACTGGAAACCCCGGGTTGACGGCCGATAGTGAGGGCAATGGACATTTCCACGACGACGCGTGCGCAGCTCGCACCCGCCTCGTTCGGCCGCACCGTCCGCGCCTATATCGCCCTGACCAAGCCGCGCGTTCTCGAGCTGTTGCTGGTGACGACTGTTCCGGTCATGATCCTCGCGCAGCAGGGATTACCGCCGCTGTGGCTGGTCGTCGCCACCGTGATCGGCGGCTCGGCAAGCGCCGGCTCGGCTGCCGCGTTCAACATGTACCTCGACCGCGATATCGACGCGCACATGCAGCGCACCGAGAATCGCCCGCTCGTCACCGGCGAGGTCTCGCCCCGGGGTGCACTGATCTTCGCCTGGTCGCTTGCTGTCGCCTCGACGCTGTGGCTCGGCTTCACGACGAACTGGCTCGCCGCGGCGCTGTCGGCGGGTGCGATCTTCTTCTACGTCGTCATCTACACGATGATCCTCAAGCGCCGGACCGAGCAAAACATCGTGTGGGGCGGCATCGCCGGATGCTTCCCGGTGCTGATCGGCTGGAGTGCGGTCACCGGGACGCTGGCCTGGCCCGCGCTCATCCTGTTCTTGCTCGTGTTCCTGTGGACCCCGCCTCACTATTGGCCGCTCTCGATGAAGTACCGCGACCAGTACGACGAGGTCGAGGTTCCGATGCTGGGCGCCACGCGCTCTGGCTCGCAGGTCGGCCTTCAGGTCATCCTCTACGCATGGGCGACTGTCGTGACCTCGCTCCTCCTGATTCCTGTCGCCTCGATGGGGCTCGTCTACACGGCATCGGCGCTGGTGTTCGGTGGGTGGTTCATCTACGAGTCACACGTTCTCTACGCTCGCGCGGTGCGGGGCACGGAGCCACGGCCGATGCGTGTGTTCCACGCATCCATCACCTACTTGACGCTGCTGTTCGTCGCGATCGCTGTCGATCCGCTGCTCCCGTTCTGAGCGCGCCATCCCCGGGTGGCCCGCGGATAAGCGAAGGCCCTCTCGTCGAACGATGTTCGGCGGGAGGGCCTTCGCTATGAGCCGGCGCTAAGGTCAGCGGTTCTCGGGTGCGCCAGTGTCGCTCTGCGTTGCGGCCTCTGCCGCGGCACCGGGCGGGGCGGTGTCGGTCGTCGAGGTCTCGACGTCGGCATCCTCGAAGACAGGAGCCTGCTCGGCGACCGGAGCCGCCTCCTCGACGATGACGGTTTCTTCCACGATGGCGGTCTCGGCCGCGGGGGCGGGCAGAGCGGAGCGGAGGGCGGCGAGGGTCAGCACGAGCAGCAGACCGAGGATGCCGGCGCCCACCAGGACACCGCCGAATCCGATCCACGCAGGGCTCACGTAGACCTGCTCGTACGTCGCCGAACCATCCGCGAGCGTTGCGCTCATCTCGCTCACTTTGGTCAGCACGAGCCAGAGCCCGACGCCGATGCTGGCGAGGGAGGCGAGAAGCAGCACCCAGAAGGGAACGCTGCGGGCGAGACGATTGGTCATAGGGAAACTCCTGCGAAGGGATCGATGTCAGTCACGCCGAAGAGATCGGCGCGACCAGTCTGGTCCCTCGACGCGTGCCGTGTCGATGCGTCAGCTATGGATCGCCTGTGCGCCGACCGGGTCCGACGGCGTGAACTCGGCGACACGCGGCTGCTTGAGATTGAGGATGAGCGCCGTCATCGCGGCGGCCAGCAGCGATGCCAGCACCATGTGGATGCCCACGGCGATCGGGGGAAGTCCGTTACGGGCCTGGAAGAGGCCCACGGCGATCTGGATGATCTCGACCCCGAGCACCGTGAGGGTCCAACCGAACACGCGTGGCAGTTCCTGGCGCCGCCGGTAGGCGAAGCCCAGCAGCACCAGCGTCAGCGCGAACAGTGCGTACGACGGCCAGGCGTGGATGTGTTCGAGCAGCTCCGCATCGAAGCCGCTGCGAATGGCATCCTCGTCGCCCGAGTGGGGGCCGGCACCGGTGGTCAGGATGCCGAAGAAGATCGTCAGGGCCAGCACAGCCGTGGCCACGTGGGCCCACAGTGCGTGAGCACGCGTCACAGCGCGAGCGCGCGGGCCCCCCGGCGTGCGCATGAGCACGAGGAACGCGGCACACACGGCCACGAGGATGACCGAGGCGACATAGTGGAAGCCGACGATGAACGGGTTGAGCCCGGTGAGCACGGTGATGCCGCCGACAAGAGCCTGCGCGACCACGCCCAGCACCACCACCAGGGCAAGAACGAAAAGGTCGCGGCGCTCCCGGCGCATCTTCAGCACGAAGACCAACACGATGATCGCGAGGATGCCGACAAGACCTGTCAGGGTGCGGTTGCCGAATTCGATGAACCCGTGAATACCCATTTCCGGCGTGTTGACGATCGACTCCGCGGTGCAGGTGGGCCAGGTCGGGCACCCCAGGCCCGAGCCGGTCAGACGGACCGCGCCCCCGGTCCCGATGATCAGCACCTCGGCGAGAAACGACAACCACGCGGCGACCCGGACGCGCCGATCGACGTGGTCAGGCAACCATGCCCAGAACCTCCCGAATAGCGAAACGCGGGCGGGGGACGGGGACGGTGCGGACACGGTCTTCACTCCTGGGATCGCCCTGTGGGGGCGCGGCGTGCTCGGCCCGGGGCTGGGTCGATGCCTGTAGACTCGAAGGGTCTGATTCCGCGGAGAAATGCCGCAGGATCATCACCAGTCTAGGCGCGAGAATTCGCCGAAGACGTGAAAGGGCCCGTAAGCGACATCCCCTCCGGTACTCCGCCGGGGGCGACGGATGTCGGTGCGGATGACACCGCAATGGCCGCGAAGGAGAAAACCGATGTCCGATGTGCTGATCGAGCGTCCCGAACTCGAAAGCCTGGGAGTCTACGAGTTCGGCTGGCACGACACCGACGCCGCCGGCGCGGTGGCTCAGCGCGGAATCAACGAGGACGTGGTCCGTGGGATCTCCTCGTTGAAATCCGAGCCGGAGTGGATGCTGAAGACCCGACTGAAGGGCCTGCAGCTCTTCGGCCGCAAACCCATGCCCACCTGGGGTGCCGACCTCAGCGCGATCGACTTCGACAACATCAAGTACTTCGTGCGCTCCACCGAGAAGCAGGCGCAGAGCTGGGAAGACCTCCCCGAAGAGATCCGGAACACCTACGAGAAGCTGGGTATCCCCGAGGCCGAGCGCCAGCGCCTTGTGGCGGGCGTCGCGGCGCAGTACGAGTCCGAGGTCGTCTACCACCAGATCCGCGAGGACCTCGAGGCGCAGGGTGTCATCTTCATGGACACCGACACGGCGCTGCGCGAGCACCCCGAGTTCTTCGAGGAGTACTTCGGCACCGTCATCCCCGCCGGTGACAACAAGTTCGCGGCTCTCAACACCGCCGTGTGGTCGGGCGGGTCATTCGTCTACGTGCCGCCCGGGGTGCACGTCGAGATCCCGCTGCAGGCCTACTTCCGGATCAACACCGAGAACATGGGCCAGTTCGAGCGGACGCTGATCATCGCCGACGAGGGCTCATACGTCCACTACATCGAGGGCTGCACGGCCCCGATCTACAAGAGCGACTCCCTGCACTCGGCAGTCGTCGAGATCATCGTGAAGAAGAACGCCCGCGTGCGCTACACGACGATCCAGAACTGGTCGAACAACGTCTACAACTTGGTCACCAAGCGCGCCGTCGCCCACGAGGGCGCCACGATGGAATGGATCGACGGCAACATCGGCTCCAAGGTGACGATGAAGTACCCGTCGGTCTTCCTGATGGGGGAGCACGCGAAGGGCGAGACCCTCTCGGTCGCCTTCGCCGGCCCCGGGCAGCACCAGGATGCCGGCGCGAAGATGATCCACATGGCGCCGTACACGACGTCCTCGATCGTCTCGAAGTCCATCGCCCGAGGCGGCGGTCGCGCGGGGTACCGGGGCGAGGTCCGGGTCGACCCGAATGCCCACCACTCCGCCAACACGGTTCGCTGTGACGCGCTGCTGGTCGATACCGTTTCCCGCTCCGACACCTACCCGGCTATCGACATCCGCGTCGACGACGTGCAGTTGGGACACGAGGCGACAGTCTCGCGGGTCAGTGAAGAGCAGCTCTTCTACCTGCAGTCCCGGGGGCTTCCCGAGGACGAGGCGATGGCAATGATCGTTCGTGGATTCATCGAGCCCATCGCTCGCGAACTGCCCATGGAGTACGCCCTCGAACTGAACAAGCTCATCGAGATGAGCATGGAAGGCAGCGTCGGCTGAGATGACGACTACCGCACAGGCGTCGGCGACGGCGCCCGGATCGACCGCGCACACCGACGGGGGCTGGGACCTCGTTCCCGTCCAGACCCGCTCCGAACGCCCGCGCTCGTACGAGCCCTCGGCGTTCGGTGCACCGACCGGGCGCGAAGTCAACTGGAAGCACAGCCCCATCGCGGCTGTCGCTCCGCTGTTCGCCGACGAGCCCGGCGACGAAGGCGCTGTCGGCATCACGGTGACGGGCCCGCTCGCGGCAGCCGGCCTCGCTGTCGGCGAGTCACCGCGCGGCGAAGCCTTCGTGCCCGAGGATCTGCCGAGCGCAATCGCCTGGCAGCGCTCCGCGCAAGCGCTCTATCTGAAGGTGCCGGCCGATGCCGAACTCGATGAGCCCGTCGAAGTAGTCTTCACGGGCTCCGGCGCCCAACTCCGCGCCCACTCCCACGTAGTGATCGAAGCTGCCCCGCACTCGCGTGCGACTGTCGTGCTTCGCCACGAAGGGTCGGCCCAGTTCGCGCAGAACGTCGAGATCATCGTCCGTGACGGTGCCAGCCTCACGCTGGTCTCGCTGCAGCGGTGGGACGACGATGCGGTGCACGTCGCCGCGCACCAGGCTGTCGTGGGACGCGACGCGACCCTCCGGCACACCGTCGTGAGCCTCGGTGGCGCGGTAGTGCGGGTGAACCCCTCCGTCGATCTCGCCGGCGCCGGATCCGAGGGCAAGGTCTACGGTCTGTCGTTCGCTGACTCCGGTCAGCACCTTGAGAGCCAGGTGTACGTCCACCACCGCGGCCCGAACACGAGTGCCGACGTGCTCTACAAGGGAGCCCTGCAGGGCTCGAGCGCACGCAGCGTCTGGGTCGGGGACGTGCTCATCGGGCGCGAGGCCGTCGGCACCGATTCCTACGAAGCCAACCGCAACCTCGTGCTCACCGACGGTGCCCGCGCCGACTCGATCCCGAATCTCGAGATCGAGACCGGCGACATCCAGGGTGCCGGACACGCCAGCGCCACCGGTCGTTTCGACGACGAGCAGCTCTTCTACCTGCAGGCGCGAGGTATCCCCGAAGACGAAGCCCGCCGGCTCGTGGTGATCGGATTCCTCAGCGACATCATCCAGCGCCTCGGCATCCCCGAGCTCGAGGCTGAACTCACCGAGGCGGTCACCGCCGAACTCGAACAGGAGGCGGCTGCGTGAGCGCCACCCGCGTGTGCTCGCTGAGCGAGCTGGAACAGGACGCTGCCAAGCGCGTCGTGATCGACGGTGTTGCGATCGCTGTCGTCAAAGACTCCAACGGTGACGTGCACGCCATCGGCGATACCTGCACACACGGTGACATTTCGCTCTCCGACGGCTTCGTCGAGGGCGAGACATTGGAATGCTGGGCCCACGGCTCAGCGTTCTCGCTTCTGACGGGCCGCCCCCTGAACCTTCCCGCGTACGAGCCGGTGCCGGTGTACGAGGTCACGATCGAGGGCGACGACGTCCTGATCGACCCGGCCGTCACCAAGGCCGTCACCCCAGACATCCACTGAAAAGGAACCCCATGGCTGTTCTCGAGATCCGCGACCTGCACGTCACGGTCGACACGGATGCCGGAGAGACCGAGATCCTCAACGGCATGACCCTCACGATTCGGACGGGGGAGACCCACGCGATCATGGGCCCCAACGGGTCGGGCAAGTCGACCCTCGCGTACACGATCGCCGGGCACCCCAAGTACACCGTGACAAGCGGCTCGATCACGCTCGACGGTGAAGACGTCCTCGAGATGTCGGTCGACGAGCGCGCGCGCGCCGGTCTCTTCCTCGCGATGCAGTACCCCGTCGAGATCCCCGGCGTGACGGTGACGAACTTCCTGCGCACGGCGAAGTCCGCCATCGACGGGCAGGCGCCCTCGATCCGCACGTGGACCAAGGACGTCAAGAAGGCCATGGCGGACCTCCGTATGGACGAGAAGTTCGCGCAGCGAAACGTCAACGAGGGCTTCTCGGGCGGCGAGAAGAAGCGCCACGAGATCCTGCAGCTCGAGCTGCTGAAGCCGAAGATCGCTGTGCTCGATGAGACCGACTCGGGTCTCGACGTCGATGCCCTGAAGGTCGTCTCGGAGGGCGTCAACCGTGCCAAGGCCGAGACCGACATGGGCGTGCTACTGATCACGCACTACACCCGCATCCTTCGTTACATCCACCCCGACTTCGTGCACGTCGTCGTCGGCGGACGCATCGTCGAAGAGGGCGGGCCGGAGCTTGCCGACCGGCTCGAGGCCGAGGGATACGATCGCTTTCTCGAGCCCGCCGCCGGATCCGGCGCCTAGGATCAAGTCATGACCGCGACTCTCAGCCCTGAGAAGTTCGACGAGGTCACCGAGGCCCTCAAGGACGTCATGGATCCCGAACTCGGGATCAATGTCGTCGACCTCGGACTGATCTACGACCTCAGCTGGGATGACGAGAACGACGCTCTCGTCATCCACATGACGCTGACCTCCGCCGGGTGCCCGCTCACCGACGTCCTCGAAGAGCAGACGGCGCAGGCCCTCGACGATGTCGTGGAACGCTTCCGTATCAACTGGGTGTGGATGCCGCCGTGGGGCCCCGAGCGCATCACCGACGATGGTCGCGACATGATGCGTGCCCTCGGCTTCGCCATCTGATCGGCTCCTCCTTCAGGGCGTGCCATCACGCCGTGTTCTGCCGCCGATAGGGTGGCGGGGTGACAGATCCCGCTCCGCCCCGCCGTGTCTCCCGGCCAGGATTCATCTACTTCCTCGGGCGGGTCGTCCTCCGCCCGCTGTTCTGGATCCTGTACCGGCCGCGCATCGTCGGTCGGGGAAACGTGCCCCCGCGCGGACCCGTCCTGCTCGCGAGCAATCACCTCTCCTCTCTCGACACCGTCATCATCCCTACGTCCGCCGCGCGACCTGTCCAGTTCCTCATCAAGTCGTCGTACTTCACCGGGTCCGGGCTGCTCGGACGGTTCATGCGCTGGTTCTTCACGTCGATCGGCGGGGTGCCGGTGTACCGCGCAACGGGACGCGATGCGCGCGCGGCACTCGAGGCCGGTGCCAGCATCCTTCGAGCCGGCAGCGTCTTCGCCGTTTTCCCCGAGGGCACCCGCTCGCGCGACGGCAGACTGCACGAGGGGCACGGGGGAGCGGCATGGATGGCGTACGACACCGGCGCGACGGTCGTCCCCGTGGGGTTGATCGGTACCGGCACCGTCAAGCCCTTCAGCCACCTGGTGCCGGGAAGGTCTCGAATCGAGGTGCATTTCGGTGAGCCGCTCGACCTCTCCGATCTCGATGGCGTTCCGGCAGGCAAAGCCCGGCGGCAGATCACCGAGCGCACGATGAACGCGATCGCAGCCCTCAGCGGTCAAGAGCGTTCCGGCGAGGTGAACGCGAGCTCGCGCGACTGAACGTCGGACGGCTCGCCGGCTCCGCGCGCTATGGCTCCCGAGCTGGAGCCCCCGCTACGTTGAGGGCGTGGACACCCTCATCTTCGGCGTGCTGCTCGCGGTAGCCCTCATCATCATCTTCTCCAAGAGTCGGTGGCTGGTCATCGGCTCCTGGGCCGTCGCCGCGCTTGCCGTGATCGGGCTGTTCGCCTACCACGCGAACGACGTGTTGGAGTTGAGCTTCTGATGTCCGCCTCGATCGTGGTTCGCAAACTTTCGTTCTGGGCCTTCGTGGCCTTCCTCGTGGCCTATGTCGGCATCCTGTCGATGGCGATGTTCGTCTTCCAATTCGGGCTCGGCGAACTGCCGTGCCCGCTGTGCATCCTGCAGCGGATGGGCATGATGTTGGCGAGCCTCGGAGCGCTGTACGTCGTGGTGAGGGCGCTGCGCGGCGAGCTTCTGCTGCGCGAACTCGCGACCGGCCTGGGGCT
>NZ_DBHD01000165.1:2045-4970 GCF_002296025.1 Microbacterium sp. UBA837 | reverse complement strand
CCCGCCGCTCGTGCAGGTCGGCGACGTCGGGGTGGGGTTGGCGATCTGCTTCGACGTGATCTACGACGCCGTGATCTGGGACGGTGCCCGCGCCGGCGCAGAGGTGTTCGTGTTCCAGACCAACAACGCCGACTTCCGTGGCACCGACGAGAACCTGCAGCAGCTCGCGTTCGCCCGGATGCGCGCCATCGAAACCGGCCGCGCGGTCGTCAACGTCTCAACGGTGGGCACCAGTCAGGTCATCACCCCGGACGGCACCACCGTCGACAGCATCGGCGTCGACACCGTTGACGCGTCGATCACCACCGTCCCGCTGCGCACCGGACTCACCCCGGCGGTGATCCTCGGTCCCTGGCTCACCGCTCTCATCGTCCTCGCTGCCGCCGGCGCTCTCACCGCGGCGGGGTTCTCCCACCGTGCCCGCACGCGTGCGGCCGCCGCAGATCGTTCGACTGATCCGGGGAGGCACCCATGAACACGCCACGGATGAGGCCTGCCGGAGGTCGACTGGCCTGGTCGCTGCGAACGCTGGCGACGGGCAGCGATCTCACCCTTCCTGGTGACCTGACGGCGGAGGAGTGTGGGTGCGCGCCCACGCCCGCGGAGAGCCGCGCATTCCGGGCCGGGGTGAGCCGGCGCACTCTGCTGACGGCGGGAACATTGAGCGCGGCAGCCGTCCTGGTCGCCGGCCCGCTGTTGCCGGCAGCGTTCGCGGCGACCTATCCGTCCTGGGAGGACGTGCAGGCCGCGAAAGCGAACGAGGCCACCAAAGCTGCCGAGGTGCAGCGGATCCAGGGCCTCATCCAAAGCCTGACCGGCGAGGTGGCGCGCACCCGCACCGCCGCCGAGCAGGCCGCCGGCGCGTTCTACACCGCCCAGCAGGAGTACTTCGACGCATCCATCCGCGCCGACACGTTGCAGTCCCAAGCCGACCTGGAAGCGCAGAACGCGACCGACGCGGCGAACAAGGCCGGCCGCATCGCCGCGCAGCTGTACCGCGACGGGGGCGACACCACCTCCCTCGAGCTGTTCCTCTCCGGGTCGGCCGCGACCGCGGACGATCTCCTGTCCCGGCTGGGCGTGATGGACAAGCTGCTGGAACGCAACCAGGCCGTCTACGCTGCGGCGCTCACCGCCCGCGATGCCGCGCAGAGCCTGACCGATCAGGCGGTGGTGGCCCGGGATGAGCGCGACCGGCTGCAGCAGGTCGCCGAGCAGAAGATGCTCGAGTCGCAGCAGGCCGCCGATGCTGCGCAGGCCGCGCTGGACGCGCAGACCCTCCACCTCGGCGAGCTGCAGGCCCAGCTCGCCGCCCTCGAGGACACCACCGCGAAGACCATCGCCGACTATCAGGCCGGGGTGGAGGCTGCCCGCATCGCCGAGGAGCAGCGGCGAGCGGCGGAGCGCGCCGAAGCGGAACGGCTCGCCGCCTCGGGAGGTGCTGGTGGGGGTGTGGTCAGCTCCGGGTGGGCACGGCCGACCTCCGGGCACCGCACCTCGGGGTTCGGGCCGCGCAGCTCCCAGTGTGGCAACGGGTACTGCTCGACCAGCTACCACTACGGCGTCGACCTCAGCGGCGGATGCGGCGCGGGGATCTACGCCGCCGCGGCCGGCACCGTCGTCTACGCCGGGTACAACGGCGGCTACGGCAACTACATCAAGATCGACCACGGCGGCGGGATCGGCACCGGATACGCCCACATCCGCCCCGGCGGCTTCTACGTCGGATACGGCCAACGCGTGAACGCCGGCGACCTGATCGGCAGCGAAGGCAACACCGGCAACGCGTTCGGCTGCAACCTGCACTTCGAGGCCTACGTGAACGGCTCCCCGGTCAACCCCATCCCCTTCCTCGCCGACCGCGGCGTGTCCATCTGATCCGAAACGAACCAGGACATCATGACTGACCAGACCACCCCACCCGGCGGCGGCGACCAGCCCCAGACGCCCCCCACGCGCCGCAGCCTCCGCCGCGCCGCAACCCCGCCAGTCACCAGCATCACCACCCGCCCCCCACGGCGCCCGCCCGCAGAAACGTCCGCCCGTGGTCGGGTAATCGCGCTGCGCCCAGTGCGCTCCCTGGCGGTCCTGACGGTGGTCACCGGCCTGATCGCCACCTTCGCCCTCCCCGCGTATGCCGCCTGGCAGCCGGCGGACCTCGAGATCCCGACACTGCAGCAAGTCGCGTCCGAGGACGCGCAATCCTTGATCGTCGCCTCCGACGCGACTGGGACGCAGCTCACACGGGAGAGCTACTCGGCCACCACCCAGGCGGAGATCGACCAGAAGAAGGCGGCAGAAGCAGCCGCAGAACGTGCCCGCGCCTCCGCACAAGTCGCCTCGGTGCCCTTCGACTACAGCATCGTGCCCCAAGGCAGTGGAGCCGTGCGGTGGCCGGTGGGCGGTCCGTTCACCGTGACCGACCGCTTCGGTGCTCGAGGCGGCGCGCATATGGGCACCGACATGGTCGCTGCCGGCGGAACCCCCGTCTACGCGTCCGTCGACGGCGTCGTGCGGATCTCGCAGGACAGCTACGGCGGATACGGGGTGACCGTGGTGGTGGAGTCCGTGCTGAACGGGCAACAGGTGAGCACGGTGTACCCGCACATGCAGACCGGAAGCCGGCAGGTCGCCGCCGGGCAGACCGTCACGGCCGGGCAGCTGGTCGGACTCGTCGGCAGCACGGGACGCTCCACCGCGAACCATCTGCACTTCGAGGTCTACCTCGACGGAACCGCCGTGGACTCGCTGGCCTGGCTGGAAGCGAACGCGGGCTGACCGATGTGCACGGATCTACCGCGCCACCCCGCTCGCGGGCACCCCCTGACCGCAACGACGAAGAGGACGACCCTGCCATGACCGGAACCGACGCGCTCTCCCTCGACGGCATCTCACTGCTGCTGGTGTGGACGGCGATCGCCACCT
>NZ_DBHD01000165.1:0-1730 GCF_002296025.1 Microbacterium sp. UBA837 | reverse complement strand
GGTGTGGACGGCGATCGCCACCTACCTGCTCGCGTTCATCGCGTACACCATCGACCTGGCCGGGCGCTCCGTCCCCGCCAGCGTCCCGCAGCGGGAGCCGGTCCTGGCCGGCGCTACCGCACGGGCGGGCCAGCAGACGGACAACGCCCAGAGTGGGTCGGTGGACAGTGTTCGCACGCCGCCCGCGAATCGGCAACGGCTGTTGTGGGCGCGGATCGGGACGTCACTGACGGTCCTCGCGTTCCTGTTCCACCTGGCCGGCACAGTTCTGCGCGGGATCGCTGCTGGGCGGGTGCCGTGGGCGAACATGTACGAGTTCGCGCTGACGGGTACCCTCCTAATCGTCGCCGTATACCTGCTGGTTCTGCGCCGTTACGACCTCCGCTTCCTGGGAGCGTTCCTCATCGGCATGATCGTATTGCTGCTGGGTGGGGCGACCATTGCGTTCTACGTTGAGGTCGTCCCGCTGATGGACCCGCTCAAGAGCATCTGGCTGGTCATCCACGTCTTCGTCGCCTCGCTCGCCACTGCCCTGTTCGCGATCGCCTGCGGCCTCGCAGTCACCCAGCTCATGCAAACCCGCCGGGAACGGCGGGCCGACACCACCTCAGCTCGAAATGGCGGCCCGCGGTTCCTGGCGACGCTGCCCACCGCAGACGCGCTCGAGTCCCTCGCGTACCGATTCGTGATCGTTGGGTTTGTGTTTTGGACCTTCACGCTGATCGCCGGCGCCATCTGGGCCAACGACTCCTGGGG
This sequence comes from Microbacterium sp. UBA837, assembly GCF_002296025.1. NCBI lineage: Bacteria > Bacillati > Actinomycetota > Actinomycetes > Micrococcales > Microbacteriaceae > Microbacterium > Microbacterium sp. UBA837. The sequence continues at coordinate 974 of NZ_DBHD01000165.1, read as the reverse complement.
ACGCTATTGGGGGTTCGACACCAAGGAAGTGTGGACTTTTGTGATCTGGGTGCTGTACGCGGGGTACATTCACGCCCGCGCAACGAGAGGCTGGCGCGGCACCCGCTCCGCCTGGCTGTGCATCACCGGGTTCGCCACTGTGCTGTTCAATTTCACCGTCGTCAACATGTTCTTCAAAGGACTTCACGCATACTCCGGCCTTAGCTGACCATACCCAGCCATTCAGCCGACCGGCTCCAGTAAGGCGGATCCGATGCTGCTTCAACAGTCGACGATCGCCTGCCCGATTGTCCAGCTTGATTAGTTCATTGTGCAGTGTATTATTCATCGAATGCTGACTCATGCTGATCGACTCGACGTGATGAACCGGCTGGGGCGCGCCATGGCTGACCCGACCCGCTCTCGCATCCTTCTGACTCTCCTAGACGGACCGAACTACCCGGCGGTGTTGTCTCGCGAGCTGGGACTGACCCGCTCAAACGTGTCGAACCATCTGACGTGTCTGCGGGGGTGCGGGATCGTGGTTGCCGAGCCAGAGGGCCGGCAGACCCGCTACGAGGTCGCAGACTCGCACCTTGCCCGCGCCCTGACGGCGCTGGTGGATGTGACGCTAGCGGTCGACGAGAGCGTGCCGTGCATGGACCCGGACTGCGGGGTCGAGGGTTGCGTGGCGGGGAAGGTTCGGGCATGAGCGCGGTCACGGGTTCGCAAGTCGAGCACGTCGACCTCGACGACGACGATGATGACGATGACCGGCCGTGGTACCGGAGCCCGAGCGTTCTGATTCCGATCGCCTCCGGCGTCGCGTTCGCCGCCGGCCTGGTCTGCGAGTGGACCGGCGCGGAGACCGCGGGCCTGGTGTCGTTCTGGATCGGTCTGCTGCTGGGCGCGTACACGTTTGTGCCGGGCGCGCTGCGTAAGCTGTTCACCAAGGGCAAGCTAGGCATCGGCCTGCTGATGACAATCAGCGCCAC
>NZ_DBHD01000101.1:0-2546 GCF_002296025.1 Microbacterium sp. UBA837 | reverse complement strand
AGCTCCAGCTGGCTCACGACAGCGGCGTTCGCCGTCAGGAGACTGCGCAGCCGTGCCTCGATATCAGCCACCCGGTTACCCCGTTCTCGTCCCTCGGCTCTCTCGCCAGGATCCTATCGCGGGACCTTCGACCCTGTGCGGGGAACCTGGCGAGCCGGATGCTGGAACAGACAGGAGGGGCAGACGGATGCGAAACACACTGCACGACTCGCACGTGGGCCTGTCCGAGGGCGGCTCGTTGAGCGCCCCGGCCGGCGACACGATCTGGCGGGTATCGCCCTACGATCGCCTCGTCGTGGGCGTAGACGGGTCAGGTCCGAGCACCGGCGCGCTGGCATGGGCCATCGCGTACGCGGCCGATCACGCCACCGAGCTCCTGCTCGTGCACGTTGTCGACGACACGTGGGGCGTTGCCGGCGCCGACTATATGGCTGATGCGCAACGGCGCGGCATCCACGTGCTTGACGCTTCCCGGCGCCGCGCGGTGGATGCGGGCGTCGCCCACGTGCAGACCGAACTCGTCCACGGTCGCGCGCCCAGTGTGCTGTCGGGCGCTGCCCGCCCGCACGACCTTCTCGTTGTGGGTTCGCACCGCACCGGCTTCTTGCGTGGGCGCGCGTTCGGCGCAGCATCCGTTTATGTCGTCGCTGCCGCCCGGTCGGCGGTCCTGGTCGTGCCGAACCTGCCGCTTGAGGGCCGGCACGGTGTCGTGGTCGGGGTCAGCGGATCGCAGGCCTCGGATGCAGCGCTGATGCAGGCAGCTCGCGAAGCGGCGCGCACGGATCAGCAGCTGGTCCTCATCCACGCCCGGCCTCCGGTTCCGCACGAGGAATCGTCGAGCAACGGTGAGTACCGGGCCTCGGCTGCTCGGGATGTCGTCGCACGCGCCAGCGCACACGCTCTCATCGACATCCCTCACCTCGACCTGAGTTCCCGGGTCGTCGCCGACAACGTCGCCCCGGCGCTGCTGACAGCGTCCATCGATGCCGCGATGCTGGTGATCGGGCGCGGCCAGAGCGAGGAGCCCCCGAACATCTCGACGGTGGTGCATGACGTGCTCATGAACCTCAACGCGCCGGTGCTCATCGTCCCCTGACACCGCGAGCACCCCACCCGCGGCTCTAGAGTCGAGGGGTGGATTCGGTGCTGTGGTACGTCGTGCCGCTGGGGGTTGCGGCGGCGCTGAGCGTGTTCCCGATCCTCGCGGTCGTGCTGCTTCTGCTCTCGCCGAACCCCATCCCGGCGAGCGTCGGCTACCTCGCGGGGTGGTCGGGCGGGGTGCTCGTGCTCGTGACGCTGTTCTCGCTCGGGGCTCGCCTCATTCCTCCATCGACGACAGAACGGATGCCGTCCTGGGCGCACGTGGTCGAGATCGCTATCGGCGTGCTTCTCGTAGTGGGAGGGGTCTGGCGCACGGCGGCCGATCGCCGGCGCCCGGAACCTGCCAGCGCGCCATCGTGGACGAAGGCGCTCGACAATGTCGGGCCGCGCCGGGCCTTCGCGTTCGGACTTGCGATGAACGTGAGGCCCAAGAACCTTGCGATCGCGTTGGCGGCGGGACTGGCGATCGGTTCGGCCTCCCTCAGCATCGTCGGCAGCAGCCTCACGGTGCTGATCTTCACGGCGGTCGCGGTCTCGACGGTCGCGGCCCTGGTCTTGGCGTATGTCTTCGGCAGCCATTCGATTCGGCCCCGGCTCGAGCGTTTCAGCGACTGGCTCGTGGCGAATTCCTCCCTCGTGCTGAGTCTCTCGGTCGTGCTGATCGGAGCCCTGCTGATCGTCATCGGCACCGTCAATCTGCTCTGACACGACAGGCGGTGCTTGTGTGAGAATCTCCTCAGCGGGGGCCGCCAGGGCGATGTTCCGTGGCACACTCCCCCAATGGTGAGTCGCAGAACCCTCGCTGTTGTCGGCGTCGCGGGAGCGCTCGCGCTCGGGGGCTGTGCGGCGCAAACGAGCACGCAGGAGCCGAGCGAAGAGGTCACGGCTGAGCCGTGGTCGTTCGTGAGCCGGCCTGATCTGACGCCCCCGATCGTGACCGTGACCACCTCCGAGCGCGGCGCGACGCTGGACCGCGACGGCATGTATGCGTTCCTCGGCCCCAAAGATCTCGACCAGGGGTCGGCAATGCAGGGCGCCGCGATCGTGGATGGCGACGGCGACCCGGTATGGGTCGCGAACACGGGCGATGACTCGGCGTTCGATCTGCGTGTGCAGGAGTACCAGGGTGAGCCGGTGCTGACCTATTGGGTGGGCCAGTCAGGATTCCATGGGCGCGGCGAGGTCATCATCCTGGATGACACGTACACCGAGATCGCGCGTGTGTCGACCGGGGAACCGATCGGTGCGGGCAACGCCGACATGCACGAGACGACGATCACCGATGACGGCACGATGCTGCTTCTCGCGTACGTGACAGCTCCCGCAGACTTGACCGAGGTCGGGGGCCCACGCAACGGCTACGTCCTGGAGGGTCACGTGCAGGAGGTGGATATCGCCACCGGCGAGGTGCTGTTCGAATGGGCCTCGCTCGACGAAGTTCCGGT
>NZ_DBHD01000099.1:13254-14630 GCF_002296025.1 Microbacterium sp. UBA837 | reverse complement strand
CCGAATTACGGCAGAATTCCGGCACGGCGGGCCTTTGTCACAGCCGCGTGGCGGGTAGAGACATCCAGTTTGGACATCGCCGATTGCAGATAGGACTTGACCGTTCCTTCGCGGAGCCCCAGGGATGCCGCCACTTCCGCGTTGGTCGCGCCCACCGCGACACTGGCGAGCACATCGACTTCTCGAGGGGAAAGGCGTATGTCCAGCGTGGCGGCTGATCTGTCGCCGCTCAAGGCGGCTAGCCGCCGCTCGATGGTCTGGAGTCGACGTTTCACCGATTCGTCCGAAATCGCGGCCGCGATGCTGCGTATTTCGGCGTAGCTCTCTCGCAGCTCTTCGCGTGCGGCACTGCCGATATCGGTCGGTGCGGGCGCCGCGAAGCTCGATAGGCGGCGTTCGATTTCGCTTCTCACGCGCAGTTCGGTGGCGAGAGATTCGGCAACAGAGAATGCGGCGCGCACCACGACCTCGCCCACGGCGGATTCCGCCCACGAACCGCAATAAAGCACTCCCCGCGCCCGACCATCGACCATCACGGGAACCGCGAACAGCGTGGAGATTCCCTCGCCGAGAACCGCGCGATCATAGTCATGAGTAATGCCCCGCGCGGTGCGGTAGTCGATCGCCAACCGCGCGCGTTTTTCAACCAGCGACCGACCTCCGAGTCCCCGCTCGGGTTGCACGACGAGTCCGGCAAGCGATCGAGTCCGAGTTCCGGCCGTCGCGGTGACCGGTAGGAGCCCGTCGGTGGTCAGCCCGCCGAAGGCGACCGGGAACTTTGTGACGCGGGGAAGGCTGTCGACCGCGCGCGCGAGTAACTCCTGCTCCGTCTCGGAGGAGAATCGCAGGGCCACATCGACCGCCTCGTGTCGGGACGACCGCGTCGGTCCAGGACGTCACTGTCGCCGAATTCAGTAGCGATGAGGCTACCACCGGTGATTCCATGTGCGCAGTGCGGGACCCCCGGTGTGCGCCGGGGGTCCCGTCGGTTGCGCCGGCCTACACGGCGCGACCGGTCTGGGCTCGCTCGAGCGCGTTCGACTCGAGGTCGAGGAGGAATCTCTTCGTTTCGGGGTGGCCGCCGTACTCTCCGATCGATCCGTCGGCTCGGATGACGCGGTGAACCGGGACGACGATCGAGAACGGTGTCGTCGCGCATGCCGTGCCGACAGCGCGTGCAGCCCGCGCGCGCCCAGCCATGACAGCGACCTCGCCATATCCGGCGGTCTCGCCGAACGGGATTCGCGTCACAGCCTCGAGCGCGTCGCGCGTGAAGCCGCGCACGAGTCGCCAGTCGAGCTGCACATCAAACGCCGTCCGATTGCCTGCGAAGTACTCGTCGAGCTGCGCCGCAAGCTGCAGCGCGGCATCCGTGG
>NZ_DBHD01000099.1:0-12859 GCF_002296025.1 Microbacterium sp. UBA837 | reverse complement strand
GGATGACACGAGATGACCGCATCGGGGGTGCCGACGATCAGGATGTCTCCGAGGGGAGTGGGATGCAGGAGGTACGTCGAGGAGACGGCTACAGGAGGCATGTCTCCATCCTGTTCGGCCATGCGGGTTCGGATGCGGAACGGGTTGCCGCGGTGGACAGTATGGCCACATCGGCGGCGGGGGAGGAAGCCCTGACGGATGCGGCGTGTCGCGCAATACCGCAACACTCGTGGTGCGTTACCGGGACGCATCGAGAGCGCAACCTAGTCTGACCGTGTGGTGCGAGCAGAAGGTGGCGTCATCCTTGGCGCTGATGGTGCGATGCGTGCGGTGTCAGTGGACCCCGCAGACCTGACTCTCGCCGACACCGACGCGACGATCGTCCACATCGCCGAGCAGGAGCGTGAGAGGTTGCGCGCCCAGGCAGCGGACCTCGGCGGTCGCTCTGCGCTCCTGCATTTCTCAGACGCACCGGATGCCGGAATCGAGATCACCAAGGCACACCCGGGAAGTCTGCCGCAGTTCATCACGGGACGATCGACACTTCTGTCGGGGCTGTTCCGCGACGAAGTCGCCCTCGGTACCGCTCGGCGGGCCGCCGAGCGGATCACCACCAAGAACGTTGAACTGCGCACGGCCCGCGGTATCGATGCCGTGCGCCTGGCCGTCGGGATCGCGTCATGGCGCATCGGGGGGCTCGAGTGCATCGCTCCCGTGCTGCTGCGCCCACTCGCGATCCGTCGTCACCACACCGACTTCGAACTGAAGCTACACGGCAGTTTCCAGGTCAATCCCGAACTGCTGCGTGCGATGCGGATGCACTTCGGGATCGAACTCGACGGCGACGCCCTGTCGGGTCTTGCCTACGATCAGGGCGTCTTCAAGCCGCAGCCGGTGATCGATCACCTGCGGGCGCTCATGGCGCAGATTCCGTCTTTTGTGGTCAAGCCGCGGCTTGTGGTCTCGACGTTCGTGGACGTCGGCTCCGCGATGGCACGCGACTCGGCCCAGTTGGACCACCCGGTTCTGAACGCCCTCGCCGGTCATCCCGCCGATCGGGAAGCCGTGACGCTGCGCCGGCCGGTTCCGGTGATGCCCGGGCCCGACGAGCGCGTCCCTGCCGCCGACACCCTGCTGTTGGACGCCGACGCCGAGCAGGAAGCCGTGCTGGCTCGGGTTATTGCGGGCCAATCCCTCGTGGTTCACACGCTGCCGGGAACCGGGGGCACCCAGACCGTGATCAACGCGGTGGGAGCGCTCGTGCGCGAAGGGCGGCGGGTCCTCGTCGTCAGCGCTCGCCGCTCGACGCTCGACGGTGTTCGCCACCGCCTCGCCGGCGTCGGTCTACCGGGACTTGCTGTCTCGCCCAGCGAACTGCAGCGGGATCTCGTCCGCGCAATCGGACGCAATGAGAAGGCAGTCGCCCCAAAAGTCTCCGAGATCGATGACGCACTCGTGCGCCTTCGCACGGTGCTGCGCGATTACCGGTCTTCGCTGGCGGATCGCCACGACGCACTGGGTGCCTCTGTGCTCGACATCCTGCGGGAGCTGTCGGCGCTTGCCCAGCGTGAGGAGCCCCCGACGACGACCGCGCGCCTGGACATCGAGACTCTCGTGCGCCTCGCGAAAGGACGAGAGGATGCCGCCGCCAAGCTTGCGTCGGCGGCGCGCCTCGGCGAGTTCCGGATCGGCCCGTCGGATTCACCCTGGTACGGCGTGAGCTTTGCCACGACCGAGCAGGCGCGCTCAGCGCACGCGCTGGCCGGCAAGCTCCACCGCATGGACCTTCCGCATCTGCTGGAGCGGGGATACGTCCTGCTGGGGCAGACCCACATGCGCCCGTTCGAGAGTGTCGGCGAACTCGGCGAGTACCTGCGGCTGCTGCAGGGCATCCGAGACTCCCTCGACCGCTTCAGCCCGACCGTATTCGAACGGCCGATCGGCGACCTCATTCAGGCGCACGCGCCGCGCCGCGACACCTCGACGCTCAGCGGAGCAGACCGCCGGCGGCTCCGGCGCCTCTCTCGCGAATACGTGCGCCCCGGCGTGCACGTCGGCGACATGTATGAGGCGCTCGTTCGCATCCAGAAGCAGCGTCAGCAGTGGCAGCGCTACGTCGAGGCGAACGTCGTTCCCGACATCCCGCTCGGCCTTGCCGATGTCGCGGTTGCCTGGCAGCGGGTGGATGCCGAGCTCAGCGAGCTGGATGCCGTCCTGGGGCGATCAGGGTCGCAGGCGCTGTCGTCGCTTCCGGTGAAGACCCTCGTGCGTACCCTTGCTGGACTGGCCGCGGAGTCCGAGGTGTTCGAAAACCTCATGGAACGCGCGAGCCTGCGCAGTGAGTTGGCCTCCCTCGGCCTCGAGCCGCTTCTTCTCGACCTCTCGGTGCGACACGTTCCCGAGCAGCAGGTCGCGGGTGAGCTCGAATACGCGTGGTGGCAGTCGGCGCTCGAGCACCTGCTACGCAGCGATCGAGCGCTCCTGGGCGCCAACACGGCAGTCGTCGACCGCTTGGAGCGTGATTTCCGTCTGGTGGATGAAGCGCACGCCGCGGCATCCGGGCAGCTCCTGGCCGCCCAACTGGCGACCCAGTGGCGGGTCGGGATCGTTGATGAGCCGCACGAGGCGGCGGCGCTGAAGCAGGCGCTGCGCGAGGGGAGGACGTCGCCGCGCACCGTCGTGTCAACGGCGCCGGCACTCATGCGCTCGCTCGCCCCGGTCTGGCTGGCCTCGCCCTACGAAGTGCCCGCGATCCCCGACGACCTCGTCTTCGACGTCGTCATCATCTCGGATGCCGCATCGCTGAGCCTCGCCGAGGCTTCCCCCGCGATCCGTCGTGGCCGCCAGATCGTGGCGCTCGGCGATCCCGTGACCCAGAAGCCGACGGCGTTCCGGGTGGCAGCCGGGACGCCGACCGCCGAGGACGAGCCGGAGGAGCCGTTCGACGACGCGAGCGTATTCGAGCGTCTTGCCGAGATCCTGCCCGTTGAAACACTCACGCGCAGCTATCGCGCGGGCGGCGAGGACCTCGCGGAACTGGTCAACGGCGCGTTTTACGGCGGCGAGATCGTCTCCCTGCCCTGGGCCGGTTCCTACCTCGGACGTGGAAGTCTCTCGGTGGATTACGTCGAGGGCGGTATCGGTGTGCCCGACCCCGAATCCGGCGCGGTCGAGAGCCCGGATGCCGAGGTCGCCCGGGTGGTGACCCTTGTCGTCGAGCACGCGGTCAACCGCGGGTCCGAATCGCTCATGGTCATCACCGCCAGCGCGAAGCACGCTGCCCGCATCCGTGCCGCCGTCGACCGCGCGTTCGCGGGACGGTCCGACGTCGCCGACTTCGTCGCGCGCGACTCAGCCGAGCCGTTCTCGGTTCTCACACTGGAAGAGTCGGTGGCTGAGAGTCGCGACCGCGTCATCTTCTCGCTCGGTTTCGGACTCACTCGCCACGGGCGTGTCCTCAGCGACTTCGGTGACCTGTCGAGCGCCGACGGTGAGCGGCTTCTGACGGTCGGGATGACGCGTGCTCGCCGCTCGATGGTGATCGTGTCCTGCATCCGTCCCGGCGCCGTCGATGACCGTCGCCTCGCGCACGGCGCGGCATCCCTCATGTCGATCCTGGGCGACGTCGAACGTCGCGCTCGGGTGTCTCGCCAGGAGGATGACGGCGACCCGTTGATGCTCTCGCTCGCGAAGGAACTGCGGCGCCTCGGCGTCGCGGTCGAGGTGAACTACCGGGGCCTGCTGCCGCTGGTCGCGCACCACCAGGGCAAGGCCGTGGTCGCCGAAAGTGATCCCGAGACGATCGGCGGATCGTTGCGCGAGTCGCTGCGGCTGCGCCCGCAGATCCTGCGGCGCCTGGGCTGGCATTACGTGCGTGTGCACTCGTTCGATCTGTACAGCGACCCCGGCGGCGTCGCGCAGCGGATTGCCGGCATCCTCGGGGTGACGGTCGAAGCGCCCGTTGCCGAGGGTGACACGCAACCGATCGATGTCGTCGCCTGATGAGCGTCAGCGCGTCGAGCGCGTTCCCGGATCACGCCGCGCGCGTCTGACTCCGGCTCCGGGGACCGATGTCGCCCCAGAAACCCCGGATGCCGTCGCCGACCCGTCATCGGGGGCGCCGACGACGTCATCCGACACCGGCCCCAACGACGATCGTCTGCGAGCCGACGTCCCCCCGCACTATTGAGCTCGCGCGCTACCCGCCCTCTGCGCCGAACCCGCACATCCCGCCGCGAACCCACAGGGTCCGGCCAGAGAATCCTGTGGGCTCGGCAGGGAGAGTGTGGGTTCGCGGGCAGTGACGCGGGGCAGGATGCCTCGCGTCAGGGCTTCGGCGGGGTGGCGTCGTTCTGCTTCTGGAGCAGGTCGCGGATCTGGATGAGGATCTCGGCCTCGCTCGGCATCGGCTCGGGCTCGGGTGGCAGCTGCTCTCGGGCCGCGGCGCGCTCCTTGAGCTTGTTCATCGGCATGACGAAGACGAAGTAGACGACCACGGCTACCGCGAGGAAGTTGATGACCGCGCCGATGATCGCTCCGAAGGCGAAGGTCACGGTGCCGCCGCCGAGGGTCGGCACAGGCACCGCCAGCGCCTCGTTGAGACTGTCAGCGGCGAAAAACAGACCGATCAGCGGATTGATGAACGCCGACACCAGAGTGTTGACGATGCCGGTGAAGGCGGCGCCGATGACGACGGCGACCGCGAGGTCGATGACGTTGCCGCGGAGGATGAACTCCCGGAATCCCTTGATCATTGCGGTCCCTTCGTGATGGAGCGTCAGCTGGCGGCGGTCGCGGTGCTTGTCGAGGTGCTAGATCCCGACGACGAACTCGAACTCGACGACGAGCTCGAGCTGTCGGACTTCGAACCCGAGTCCTTTGAGCCGGAATCCTTCGAGCCGGACTCCTTGCCAGCGCCGGCACCCGTCCGGGAGTCGGTGCGGTAGAAGCCAGACCCGTTGAAGGTCACGCCGATCGATCCGTACTCCTTGCGAAGCGATCCACCGCACTCTGGGCACTCGGTGAGGGAGGCATCCGTGAAGGACTGCACGGCTTCGAATCGGTGGCCGCACTGGCGGCAGGCGTAGGCGTAGGTAGGCATCGGTGGTCTTTCGGTCGGTGCGAGGGATCAGGTGTGGGGAGGATGCAGGTCGACGATGCGGGTCGGCGTGACGACACCGGTGACCGGCTGATCGTGCACGTCTCGCGGGACCTCCGCGACGAGCTCATCGTCGAAGACGACGGCGTAGACGGGCGGGCACCGCTCCATCGAGCCGATGGTCTTGTCGAAGTAGCCGCGTCCCCAGCCGAGCCGCATGCCGGTCGTGTCGACGGCGGCGGCGGGAATGACCATGAGGTCTACGTCGTTCACGGCGATCGGGCCGAGGAGTTCACCGGTCGGTTCCGGCATCCCGAACAGCCCCTCGACCTCGCTGCCGTCGCGCTCGGCGACTGTCCAGTCGAGGAGCCCGTCGGCGCGGGTGATGGGGAGCAGGACCCGCAAGCCGCGGTCGATTGCGGCATTGACGAACTCGCGGGTTCCCGGCTCCGTCGTCGTCGACAGGAAGCACGAGAGGGATGTTGCGCCCAAGCGCTCCACGAGCGCATCGAGCTGGGTCCGGATCCCCTCCGCGGCGGCCTGCCGGGCGGCTTCGGAGATCGTCTGCCGACGCTCTCGGAGATCCGCGCGCATCGCACGCTTGGCATCGGCGATCGCATCAGACATGCGTAGATTCTAGGCTGCTTGCGTGCGCAGGCAGGCTTCGGCATCCGATGTCAAGGGGTGACGGCGCTTCGCGTATCCGTCACATCGCGTTCATAGCCTCTCGGTAGAGTGAGGGCCATGTCTGATCTCCCCTTCAAGGCAGTGATCCCCGCGGCGGGCCTCGGCACTCGCTTCCTTCCTGCCACCAAAGCCATGCCCAAAGAGATGCTGCCGGTCGTCGACAAGCCGGCGATCCAGTACGTCGTGGAAGAGGCCGCGACTGCCGGCATCCAGGATGTGCTGATCATCATCGGGCGCAACAAGAACAACATCGCCAACCACTTCGATTCGGTTCCCGAGCTCGAACAGAAGCTGCGCGAAAAGGGTGACGGCAAGAAGCTCGCCGCCGTCGAGCACTCCTCAGACCTGGCCGAGGTGCACATGGTGCGCCAGGGAGAACCGAAGGGCCTCGGGCACGCGGTGCTGCGTGCGAAGTCGCACGTCGGAAACCACCCCTTCGCTGTGCTCCTGGGCGACGACCTGATTGACGAACGCGACCCGCTGCTGGTCAAGATGCTCGATGAGCACCGTCGCACCGGTGCCGCGATCGTCGCGCTCATGGAGGTCGACCCCGAGCAGATCCACCTGTACGGATGCGCGGTTGCCGCGCCCACCGATGACCCGGATGTCGTCACCGTCGGCGGCCTGGTCGAGAAGCCCGCCAAGGAAGACGCTCCCTCGAACCTTGCGATCATCGGCCGCTATGTCCTCGCGCCGACCGTGTTCGACGTGCTCGAGCACACCGAGCCGGGTAAGGGCGGCGAGATCCAGCTCACCGACGCTCTCGAAGAGCTCGCGAAGGACCCCGACGGACCCGGCGTGCGCGGCGTGATCTTCCGAGGACGCCGCTACGACACCGGCGATAAGGTTGACTACATCAAGGCCATCGTTCAGCTCGCCTCGGACCGCGAGGACCTCGGCGCCGAGCTGAAGCCCTGGTTGAAGGATTTCGCGGCGACCCTGTAGCGCCGCCCGGGCGGGAGGGGTCACGTGGATCTGACGTCACCCTTCCACCACGGCCCGGTGTCGATCCGGCTCGTGCGACCGCGGGATGCTCGCGTGCTCCAGCAGCTGTTGCTCGATAACCGTTCGTGGCTGCGCCGGTGGGAGGCGACAAGCCCCGACGGACCGGTCTCGTTCGACATGAGGCTCAGCATCCGTCGCCTGTTGCAGCAACACCGCGACGGGGCGGGTGTGCCCTACGTCATGGAGTACGACGGTACGGTCACGGGTCAGCTCAACGTCTGGGGCATAGCGCGAGGTTCTCTCGCTTCAGCGACCATCGGGTACTGGATCGCCGAGGAGTTCGCCGGCCGCAACGTGACGCCGATCTCGGTCGCCCTCGCCACCGACATCTGTTTCCGGGATCTCAACCTGCATCGGGTTGAGATCTGCATCCGTCCCGAGAACCGCGCGAGCCTGCGTGTCGTTGAGAAGCTTGGCTTCCGGTACGAGGGCTATCGGCGCCGCTACATCCACATCGACGGGGACTGGCGCGACCACTACGCCTTTGCGCTCGTTCGTGAGGACGTTCCCGAGGGTGTGCTGCGCCGGTGGGCGTCGGGGCACGTACCCCCGGATGCCGCAACAGTTCCCCCCGAAGACCGAATGCCCGTCTGAATCGAGCCGTCTCGACGCGAACCCGCACCGACACACGTCGTGGGATCCCGGGATCGTGGGCCGCCGTCGCATACCGTATGGATCATGGATGGGCAGGTACTCGGAGGCGGCGTGATCGTCGCGGTCTCCGTGCTCCTGTGGCTCGTCTATCTGGTGCCCTCCTGGTACGAGCGCCGCCAGTACGACGCTGCCGAACGTAATGCCGTCCGGTTGAACCAGGCGCTACGCGTCCTCGCTGAGACGAGCGAGACGCCCGACGAGGTTCGGCTCGAACTCACCACCCGCACGGCACAGGCCCAGCAGCGGGAGGCCAAGCGCGCGCTCGCTGAGCGCGAGCGGTTGGCGAAGCTCGCTGCCGCGGAACGTGAGCAGGCAGCGGTGGAGGAAGCCCGTTCCGAACTCGTCGCCGCGCGGTCGCTGCCTGCTGCCCGCCGCGCACGCGCTCGCCGCCGCGCGCGGCTGTTGACGACGATCGTCGGGCTTGTCGCCATCGCATTCCTCGGATGGGGTTTCTGGCTGCTCGCCACGACCGGGTCGCAGACGCTGTTGTGGTGGTCGGCCGGCATCCTCGCCGTATGCGCCGCGATGCTCGTACAGATGGCGCGCGTGTCGTCCCGTGCCGCGGTGGGCTCCCAGGTCACCGTGGAAGCTCCGGTGCGTGCTGCCCCCGCCGTACAGGACGTTGCGCTCCCCGTCTCACGCCAGTGGGCGCCGCGTGAGCTACCCAAGCCCCTCACTGCGGCATCAGGATCCCGTGCTGCGGCAACGCTCGACGGTGTGGCTGCGCGCGAGGCGCTGCGGCAGGCCGCCCGCGATGAGGCGATGCGTCAGCGGGCGGAAGCTGCTGCGCCGCCCACTATCGACCGCGCTCGCGCTGACCGGGAACGTGCCCGGCAGGCGGCATCCGCTTCTGCGCCTGCGCGCGAGACAGGTGCTTCGGCGGGACCCGATTTCGGGCGCATGGGTTACGTCGACGACGCCGAGATCGAAGCCCACGTCCGCGATCTGTTGAGCCGCCGCGCCGCCAGCGCTTAGGGGCTCCAGCGATTCAGCCCGCCGGGGCGTGCGTGATAGTGTTACTGGGTTCACGGGCCTGTGGCGCAGTTGGTAGCGCGCTTCGTTCGCAATGAAGAGGTCAGGGGTTCGAATCCCCTCAGGTCCACACCCGGAACCGCGTGATTACGCGGCATTCTTGGGCACTGGATGAGTTCAGCCCTCCAGCGGAAACCACCTGTGGGGCCCTTCTTGGGTCTCGCGGACCGCAAAGGAGCAACTCATGTCCTCTGTCCACCGTGAATACGAATCGACTGATTCGCCCTTCTTCTCCTTCTGCTCGTGCGCGCGGAACGCGGACCACGCCGCGGAAGCGGCGCCCTCCTTCGATGACGTGGCCGCGCTCTGCAGCACGTGGGGCAACGCGATCGAGCATGAAGGGTTCGACCCCGACGACTTGCGCGAGTATGTCGACCACCACGTGGCGCTGGCCGCCAGGCCGGGGGCCCTCGCTGACCCTCTGGAGGCCGCGCTTGCCTTCTCGATGGAGTCGGGCAGGTGACGCGCCGCAAGACGGGGCTGGCCCGTCGCAATCCGAACGACTTCGGCTCCGTCGAAAAGCGCGGCGAGCGCTACCGTGCACTGTTTCGTAGGGACGGCCGCACGATTCGGGCTCCACGCACTTTCACGACGCGCGATGACGCCCGCCACTGGTTGAGTGAGCAGGAACGCGCGTTGCGCGGAGGCACATGGATTGACCCGCGTCTGAGCGAGGACTCGCTCGCGGCCTACGTTGCGGCCTGGCTCTCGGACCACAGCGCCGACCTCTCGCCGCGCACAGTTGAGAACTACAGCAGGCACCTCACCAAGTGGGTGCTCCCAAGGCTCGGGAAGGAGAGACTGGGCGAGATCACGCCCGCGAAGGTGCGTTCGTGGCGGGCTGGCTGTCTGAAGGACGCCGCCGCAGCAGCCGGGGCCGGACAGGAGCAGCCCTCGGCGGTCAGCATTCGCGCCTGGGCTGTGGCGACTGGGCTGGATGTGGCACCTACTGGACGCTTGCCCCAGCACATCGTGCTCGCGTGGAATGCCGCTGGCTGTCCCACCCTTACTAAGCGAACGCGGCGCGGTACGGGCGCTGCCGCCGTCGCTGCGGCGTACGCGGTGCTGCGGACGGTTCTCGCGACGGCGGAGCGGGAGGAGTTGATTCCTCGCAATCCGTGTCGGATTCGTGGGGCTGCCACAGTGAAGTCCGCGGAGCGCAAACCCGCGACCCCTGAGCAGGTGCGTAGTCTCGCGGATGCGATGCCGGAACGCTACGCCGCAGCGGTGATCGTTGCCGCCTGGTCTGGCTTGCGTTCGGGTGAGCTCAGGGCGCTGGCTCGTCGCCATGTAGACCTGGACGCGGGCACGATCCGAGTGGAGCGAGCCATCCTGGAGCTGTCGGGGCAGAAGCCCACTTTCGGGCGGACCAAGACGGAGGGATCACGACGTGTGGTCGCGCTGCCCGAGTTCGTCATGGAGCAGTTGAGACGTCACATGGAGGCGTACGTCGGGTCATCCGAGGGCTCGCTGTTGTTCTGCACGGAAGACGGCGGCATCCTTACGCGCACGTGGCTGGGCCAGATGTTCCGGCGAGCGCAGAAGCGGGCAGGACTCGAGTCGCTCGGGCTGGCATGGCACGACTTGCGGCACACAGGGGCGTCCCTCGCGTACGCGGTGGGGTCGTCGGTGGTTGATGTTCAGCGGCGACTGGGGCATACGACAATGACCGCCGCGAACCGATACGCGCACGCTTACGCATCGTCGGACGCTGCGGTCGCGGCCCGCCTGCACGCCGCTTTCGGCCGCCAGGAGGAGGCGGCCTGATCGTCGCCCTATCGCGACCTCTGAAGATGTGTCGCCAACCTCCGTGATATGCCGTCGCGTGCCCCTAGACTCCGCGGCACATTAGTACGAAGGAGGGCAAGATGCCCCAGAATTCCGCGCGTGAAGACATCGGCCGGTCTCGACCGGCCGATGTCTTCACGCTCCCGCCCCTCACGCTGGTAGGTCTGACGATCACGGATGTCGAGGACCTCGACTGGGCCTCGTGTCAGAGTGTCGGCAAGGCCGCATGGTTCCTCGGGCAGGCCAACACTGTGCCCTGTCTGCGACACCGTGCGATCACAGAACGCCGCCACAAAGCGTCAAACTCCACACGCATGGGAACGATGCATCTGGCGGCGGAGAAAGCGGGTGCCCAGAAGCCGCTGGCAAAAATTTCACCGAGCTAAGAGGACGCCCGCCGAAAACGATCGATTCTGAGCAGTCCGAGCGACGCACGGTGCACGCCGCGAAATGTCGGGGAAGCTTCGATGCTCAAAACTCTTGTCAAAACCCCATTCTGTGCAAAACCTTCCCTATAGGTTTTTGAGCAAGTCGGGTAGACTAGAAGCAACGAGGGAGGCCACCATGAGCGTCAAGATCGCCAGCACCATTTCCGCACCCGAGCGTGAGCTGCGCGAGCGCGTCGTGGCCGACGCCGCCCACAGCTCAGCGATGGAAGGCCTCACCGCCGGCGCCGAGTACCGCGCCGACGCGGCCGCCTACGCAGCGGGGGAGTTCGACGTCGACGAGTTGGGACGCCGCACACGGGCCCGCTGGGGCCTTGCCTGATTTCGTCGACCCGTACCTCGAGCCCGCATCGGGCATCCTCCGCAACCGGCTCGGCCTGACCGACCGCGCCACGCTGGATCGTGCCGAAGCGGAACTGACCGAGTGGCGACGGGCCGAGATGATTACCCGCCCGGTGCAAGTCACCGGAGATCTCCGCCAGCTCCAGGCAATCCATCGGCAGCTCTTTCAGGACGTCTACGACTGGGCCGGCCAGTTGCGCACCGTCGACATACGCAAGGGCACCGACCCGGGCGCGGAGTTCTTCATGCCGGTGTCCCGGCTGGAGTCCGGCGCCGGGTTCGCGTTCGCGGAACTCGCGGACGAGCACCAGCTGCACGGCCTGGACCGTGACCGATTCGTGGATCGTCTGGCGCACCACTACGACCAGGTGAACTACCTGCACCCGTTCCGCGAGGGCAACGGGCGCACACAACGGATCTTCTGGACGCAGATCGCCGCCGGCGCCGGATTCGACCTCGACTGGAGCCGTGTCACCGGGGCCGAAAACGACCAGGCGTCACGTGCCGCGATGGAACGACAGGACTTCACCGAACTGCGCGGAATCTTCGACCGCATCGTGCAACCAGCCGCGGGTGGCCGGCTCACCCCGGAACGGATGGAGCAGCTGCGCGCGTTCGCCAACCTGAACAGCGTCGCGCCGGGACGCTCGGCACGGTCGACGTCGACAGGCCGCTCGCGTCGGCCGACGATGCTTGGCCGTGAAGCGGAGCAGGGGAGGGCCTTATGACCGTCGTCGGATACGCCCGAGTGTCCAAGCGTGAGCAGAACCCGAACGCCCAGAAGGCCGAGCTGCACGCGGCAGGAGCGGAGCGTGTGTTCGTCGACCACGGCGACTCCAGCCGGGTCAAGGACCGGCCGCAATGGCTCGCGTGCATGGACTACCTCCGCGCCGGCGACGTGCTGTTGGTGCGTCGCCTCGATCGGCTTGGCGGGACCGAGCGCATCCTGATCGAGACGTTGCACGAGCTGGAGGACAAGGACGTCGATATCAAGAGCCTCACTGAACCGGTGATCGACACCACGACCCCGATGGGCCGAGCCCTGTTCGGCATCGTCGCAGTATTCGCACAGCTGCGCGTGGACACGATTCGGGAGAACACTCGGCTGGGTTTGGAGTACGCACGCGCCCAGGGTCGCGTCGGTGGGAGGCCAACGGTGATGAGCGCTGAGCGGGTCGAGGTCGCTCGGCAGATGCGCGCTCAGAACCCCCCGGCGACGTGGGAAACGATCGCTAAGACCCTCCACGTCAGCTCCGCGTCCGTGCGCCGCGCTATGGCTCAGCCAGAAATGACAGCTGGTGAGCGCCAGCATGGCGCGGCTACGCTCCAGGCATCTGCTCCCTACGACCAGCAATAGACTTACTCGCGTCCAGCCGTGCCAGGGCGCGTTAGCGAACGCTGTCGTTGCGCAGCCGCACGGCGATCCACAGGCCACATCGGCGACACAGGTAGGCCGCTCCGTCGCGCAACTCATGCAGTTTGAACCGCGGCATCGTTCTGCCACAGCATGAGCACTGGGTGGCCGCGTCAACGTTCATTCGAGCTCATCGCGTCAATATCTCCTCGGTAATCGGTAGCCGGCAGTCCAAGCCCAGCCAGCCGATGCCGCGTATACGCCAGGCCGATTCAACCTCGGTTCCCTGTGGCGAACGTAATCCTGGCCAGTCAGAAGGACCGGGCGAGCCTCGAAACGGACCTGAATTGCGTCCTCAGCAGAGACCAACCATGGAAGGCTATCTCGCCCAGTCACAGCGAGCGATTTCGCGGTCTATTACAGCAGGGATCCGAGGTCCGAGCCAAGGGAGGG
>NZ_DBHD01000129.1:0-14961 GCF_002296025.1 Microbacterium sp. UBA837 | reverse complement strand
TCGAAGGATGCTGGAGTTCATCCGGCCCCATCGTTTAGCGGCCTAGGACGCCGCCCTTTCACGGCGGTAGCACGGGTTCGAATCCCGTTGGGGTCACCCTACAATTGAATAAGCATGGCCCTGTAGCGCAGTTGGTTAGCGTGCCGCCCTGTCACGGCGGAGGTCGCGGGTTCAAGTCCCGTCAGGGTCGCTCCGAAAGCGACGGGCCCTTTTTCGGAAGGGCTCTTCGTATAGGACACGGCAACTTCGGCTGCCGTGCGGCTCTGTAGCTCAGTTGGTAGAGCGCACGACTGAAAATCGTGAGGTCACGGGATCGACGCCCGTCGGAGCCACAAGAACCGTCGTTACAACGGTCCCGGAACCCTCCGTTGATTCGTTTCAGGTATTTGGCGAGGGCGTTGAGGATGTCTTCGGCGGTCTTGGTCGAGATGAATGGCTTCGGGTTCTCGTTCCACGCTGTGACCCATTCCCCGAGGTCTTTCTCAAGCGATTGCACGCTGCGGTGGTCCGAGTGTTGCAGCAGATCGCGGGTGAGTTCGGCGAAGAGCCGCTGGATCTGGTTGGACCAGGATGAGTATGTCGGCGTGAAGTGCGTGTGGAACCGGGGGTGCTTTTCCACCCAGGCTTCACCGTGGGGTGCTTCACTGTTTCGTCCTGCACGTTCATCGCCGCGAACAGGCTCGTCGTCCCGTACCGGACACAGTCAGGCGTGCGCCGCTCCGGCACTTCCGGCATTATCTGGGACGCGCTGTGCGCGAGCCGCTTCGACAAGCATCGGCCATTCGTCTGGTCTCCGACGGTCAGGGCCAGATTGCGGCGATCGCCGCAGGGATGGAGTGCGGGCCGGTAACCTCGGCGTAGCGCGCCCCGACCGTCCGCGCGAGCGAACTGGCCTGCGCACCGGTCTCGTCACCGCCGACCGGTGCGAGAACGAGCAGTTCGTCCACGGCACGAGCCGCCGCGACCGGGTCGTCGCCGGCCGTGGCTCGGCCGTCGGAGAGCAGAAGCGTGATCCGCCGTGGTGCCGCCGACTCGTTCAGCTGCGTCACGGCCGCGCGAAGCGCCGCCGCCAGATCGGTACGACCGTGCCCGCGCAACGCGAGCAGGTCCGCAACGACCCTCTCGGCGCCCATCGGCTGCCGTTGCGCCTTCAGTGTGCGAACACCCGATCCGAAGGCGATGACGCTGTAGTCGTCCGCGGCGCGCAGGGCGACGGCGGCGGCGGCGACGGCTGCCGTCGCCATGCGTTCGCCGCCCATCGAACCCGAACGGTCGATGACGAGGGCGACCGCCGTCGCAGGCCGGATCCAGCCCGGTCCGCGCAGATCCTCGGCATCGAGCGCGCGGCCGGCGATAGCCGCCGGCAGCAGCGCGTCCATGCTCTCGTCGACGTCGATGTCCACCCCCGGCTGCCACCGCATGGAACCGATCCGGCCGACCCCCGGCCGAGGAACCCCGCGCCGTGAGGCGGCGCGGAGCATGATGCGGCCAGCGATCGCCCTCGCCCGCCGGCGCAGCCGTTCGTCGGTCGCCCCGCTCATCTCGGCCAGGAGGGTGAGGGCGGCATCCGGATCCCGGCGCTCCAGATCGTTCAGGGCCTGCTCGTCCAGCACCCCCACCTGCGGGGACACCTCCTGGAAGCCGGGCAACGACTGAAGCAGATGGCGTCCCGTCGTCGTGGGAGGGACGTCCGCCGAACCCGGCTGCTGCCGGGCGCCGGGGTTCAGTGGGGCTCGGGGGGCGCCGGACGGTCGCGCCCGGTCGCCCCGACCGCTTTTCCCGGCTCCTCCGGGGGGTCGGTGGTGGCCGGCGGATCGTAGACGAGGTGCCAGAGCTCGGTGATGATCTCCTCGGCGCTGCGCTCGCCGCCCTCGTGCACCCGGATACGGCCGGTGAGAGCGGCGAGCGCAGCGTCCAGGCCCACGCCGGGGTCGGACGTTGGAACGTCGCGCAGGCGCGCGAGCCGGTCCGCGACGAGCACCATGTCGATCGCGCCTCGCACGGACGAGCCGATGCGGATCTCCGGATGGTCCCGGGTCGCGCGCACGAGCGCGACCACCCGGTCCAACCCGGGGATGTCGAGCACGCGGCCGCCGCCGGGCGCGGAGCACACCGCGCGCGCCACCACGAGCTCTTCGTCGGGAGCGCTCTGATAATCCATCCGGATGCGGCAGGTCCGGTCGTACACCGCCGCCGAGATCCGCGCGGTGCCGACCGCGTCGAACGGGTTCATCGCGGCCACCAGCGCGAACCCGGGCGCGGCGCGGACCAGACCCAGCCGCGGAACGTGCAGTTCGCCCTCGCTCATCACGGTGATGAGCACGTTGATGGTCTCCTCCGGCACCCGGTTCAGCTCCTCGAGGTAGAGGAGTTCCCCGCCCCGCAACGCCTGGACGAGCGGGCCGTCGAGGAAGTTCTCGTCCCGATACCCTTCGGCGAGCACCCTGCTGGGGTCGTGGCTTCCGACCAGGCGTCCGGGAGTCAGTTCCGCGCTTCCCTCCACGAACACCAGCCCGACTCCGGCGGCGTCGGCGAGGGTGCGCAGCAGGGTGGATTTGCCGGTGCCGGGCGGACCCTCGAGCATCACGTGTCGGCCCGCGGCGAGCGCCGCCAGCAGCACCTCGGTCTCGGATCGTCGGCCGACGACCGCCTCATCGAAGGCGGCCAACGTTGCCCGTCCGAGGATCGCCGCGACCCCGGAGACCGGAGCTGCGGCGATCGCGTCGGTCGAGGTCACGTCAGTTGTAGACGATCACACCGCGGATGTTCTTGCCGTCGCGCATGTCCTGGTACCCCTGGTTGATATCCTCCAGGCTGTACGTGCGCGTGACGAGTTCGTTCAGCTTCAGCTGGCCGTTCTGGTACAGACTCAGCAGACGGGGGATGTCGGCGCGCGGGTTCGCGGCGCCGAACAGGGACCCCTGCACCCGCTTCTGCGAGAGGGTCAGATCGAACAGGGACATGTTCACCGACATGTCGGCGGCGCGGCCGAGGCCGGTGACCACCGCGATGCCGTTCTTGGTGGTCAGCGCCATGATCCCCGCCATGAGTGCGCCCTCTACCACCCCGGCGGTGTAGATGACCTTGTCGGCCATGACGCCGCGGGTGATCTGCTGCACGAGAGGCATCGCCTCCTCGATGCTGGCGGCGGTGTGGGTGGCGCCCAGGGACTGCGCGTTCTCCCGCTTGAACTCGACCGGGTCCACGGCGACGATGTACTTCGCGCCCGCGATCCGGGCCCCTTGCACCGCGTTGGAGCCGATCCCGCCGACGCCGACGACGACGACGGTGTCGCCGGGCTGTACCTCGGCGCTGTTGACCGCCGACCCCCATCCGGTGGTCACCCCGCACCCGACCAGGGCGGCAACCTCCAGCGGGATGTCGTCGTCGATCTTCACGGCCGAGGCCTCGTTCACAACCGTGTACGGGGCGAACGTGCCGACCATGCACACGATCCGTGCGTCTTCCCCGTTCACGTGGTGGCGGGCGGTGTTGTCGGTGATCTGCAGACCATCCAGGAGGCCGGCGCCGAGGTCGCAGAGGTTCTGGTGCCCGGTGGAGCACATCTTGCACCGACCGCAGGCGGGGATGAAGCTCAGCACCACGTGGTCGCCGACCTTCAGGCTCTCCACGCCCGGCCCGACCTTCTCGACCACTCCCGCGCCCTCGTGTCCGCCGATGTACGGATAGGCGGGCACCGGCATGTCGCCGGTGACGATGTGCTCGTCCGAGTGGCACAAGCCGGATGCGGCGAGCTTGACGAGCACCTCGCCGTGCTTCGGGTCGTCCAGCTCGAGCTCTTCGATCTTCCAATCCTGACCGACGCCCCAGTTGACGGCTGCCTTGGTCTTCATCGCATATCTCCCTCGATACGTCGCTTCGTGCCGCGCACGCGGTCCGTCTCGGGCACCTGGCCGCGCGCGACCCCGCCCTGGCGGACGGGACACCCCCACGCTATTCCGGCTCGCCGCCGATGGCAATGGGCTGCTGGTCCACATCACTGAGTTAGGCAAAGACCTCCGGGACGATGACTGAAGGTCGTCAACGGTCGGACGCGTGCCGGCTCGCTGCAGGATGCCGATGCGGCACCACCTCGACCAGGCCGCCGGCCTGCCGGCGCGTGAGCCCAGGCCCGTCCGCTACGGGAACCGGATCAACAAGTGGTCCGGCGTACACGGGCGAGCTGCGTCATCTGGCCGCGACGGAGCATGTTGTGCACCTGCACGATCTGCTGCGGCGGCGAACGCTGTCGGTTTCCGGGCCGGTGAGAGGATCGCTCGCGAGGCGGCGGCCGTCGTCGCGGACGTGCTCGGATGGGATGAGACGCGCACTGCCCGGGGGCGCAGCGGGTGCTCCGGCACACAGCGCCCGCTCGTCACGCGACCTCGACCACTCCCATCATGCCCAGGTCCTCGTGATCGAGGATGTGGCAGTGGTAGACGGTGCGTGCCGGCAGCCGGTCGAACGCGATCCGCACCGTGACGGCACCGCCCGCCGGAACGTCCACGACGTCCCGCACGTCGATCCCAGACACCTCGCCGCGGCCGTCCCGGATGACCTGCATGGGCCACACATGCAGATGGAACGGATGCGCCATCGGCGAAGTGTTCACGATCGTCCACTCCTCGACAGCGCCGAGGCGGACGGACTGGTCCACTCGTTCTGGATCGAACCCGCGCCCGTCGATGAGGAACCGCATCCCGGCACCGCCCCCCATGCCCATGCTCATGGTGAGGGTGCGCCGCCCCGCGACCTCCCGGCCGCGCAGATCCGGGATGCCGTCGGACGCGGTCGGAGCGATAGCGGCGACGCGGGCCCGGGGATCGGGTGCGACCGTGAGCACCACCGCCTCGGGTGAGATGGCGGAGGCGCCGCCCATCATGCCCATGCCGGCCCGGCCCCGGTCGTAGGCCGCGGCCACCATCGCGACGGGCGCGGCGGGAGTGGTGAGCACCAAGTCGGCACGGTTGCCCGGGGTGAGCAGGAGGCGATCGACCGGCGCCTCGGGGCGGCGACCGGAGTCGATGCCGCGCAGTCTGGCGCCGAGGCCCGACAGCCTCAGGTCCAGGTACCGGCTGGAGCAGGCGTTGACGATCAGCACCCGCTGCTCGGATCCGGCCGGGCCGGTCAGATCGGGGGCGACGCGCCCGTTCGTCAGCAGCATGGCGCCGGTGCGACCCGTCATCCGGTCCATGGGCGAGACCTGCGCAACCGATCCGCCGTCGAAGGTCACGTCGGAGACGACCGCGACTCGCGGCGGCATCCGTGACCAGTCCTCGTCGTCGACGACGATCGCCCCGTACAGTCCGGCGAACAGCTGGTCGGCGACCATTCCGTGGTGGTGCGGGTGGTACCAGAACACACCGGGCGGGTGGTCGGCGGGCAGGACGAACTCGTAGTCGAAGGACTCGCCCGGCCCGACGCGCACGAAGGGGTTGTCACCGGATCCCGCCGCCGACACCATCAGGCCGTGGGTGTGGAGGTTCGTGGGGTCGGCGAGCGCATTGCGCAGCCGCACCCGGAACCGATCGCCGGGACGCAGGTGGATGGTGGGGCCGGGCACCGTGCCGTTGTAGGCCAGCATCGTCGCCGTCGCGCCGCCCACGACGATGTCGGCGGGCGCGGCGGTCAGGTCAAGCTCGAGCGCCCCCGCGGAGGAGGCGACCACCGATGGCTCGTTCCAGCCTTGCCCGCCGGCGCCCTCCGTGCCGGTCGGATTCGGCGCTAGCGCGGGTGATTCGGACTGCAGCGCGGATAGTCCGGCTCCAGTGGCTCCGATCACGAGGACGCCAGCACCGATGGCTCCGAGTGTCAGCGCCTGCCGACGGGTGATGTCGCCGCTCATCCGTCGCTCAGAGCGCGCATCCGCTCCGTGAACTCGTCAACGTCGATCTCACCGCGAGCGAGCCTCTCCTCCAGGATGCGCCGCGCAGCCTCCCCGCCCGCCGGCGTTCCCGATTGCGGGCCGGCGGGGGTGGGCGGCGCACCGGTTGCGTCCGGCGAGCGGGTGCCGACGCGGATGGCGACGTAGATCAGGAGCGCGAACCCCACGAGGACGAGCACCACCCACAGCCAGCCCAATCCGAGTCCCATACCGTAGCCCGGCCACATCATGCAAACCACCTCCGTTGGACGACACGCTACCGCGCGCACCTATGGAGCGCACCGGGCACCCAGCTCGAGTGAGCGCGCATCAGTGATGCGTCCTCGATCGCATCACTGCTGCTAGCATCACGTCATGAGGGCCAGGATCCGTCTGGACGCCGAAGTCGCGGCCGCAACACAGCGCCTCTGCCAGAGCGGCAGGTCGGGCTCGGCGAGGCGACCAGCGAACTTGACCGCGCCGGACTCGCTCGCGGCGCCGAGACCAAGCGGTTCCGTCAACCCACCGCGAACATCGGCCTGACGACCGATGTCACCGAAGTGGTGGACGCCCTCGAGCTACTGGACGGCCACGACGCCGACCGCTTCTCATGATCGTCGATTCGAACGTCCTGCTCTGCGCTGTCGACGAGCAGTGGCGCTTCCACCGCGCGGCGTTCACCTGGCTCGAATCCGCCCTCAACGGCGTCGAACGCGTCGGACTGCCCTGGGCATCATTGGCGGCGTTCCAGCCGATCATCATTCACCCCCGCGCCACTGCGAACCCGATGACTCCAGCGGAGGCGTGGAACTGCGTCTCGGACTGGCTGGATACGGATCGGGCATGGACCCCGCCCCGGGGCGCGTCATCGCGACATCCTCGGACATCTCCTCATCGAAGGCGACCTGCGCGGAAATCTCGTCACGCACGCGCACCTTGCCGCCCTCCCCCAAAATCCACGCCGCTTCGGGAGGTGGCCTCACGAGCCGCGCGGGAGGGCCGGCGCGACCTCTAAGTCAGCGTCGGCAGGAACGTTGCCCGCACGTCACACACGCCCTGGCGCGCCTGCCTCAGGTGGGTGGTCATGCCCACCACGGGGCGGGCAGCAGAACCGTTCGAAGCCGCGGGTCCGCTCCCAATCGGTGACCGCCGCGTCGAAGGCCCCCACCTCGGTGCGCGCCTGGTGGAGGTAGTGCGCGACGACCTCGTCGACGAAGGCCGCGCGGGCCACGTCGGAATGCTCGAACAGGTCGGCAACCTCGCGAAGCGTGGTCGGCAGAGCTCCAGTTCGCCGGGTGTCCCGGCGTCGCGGCGCGCACACTGGATCCGTCCAGGATGTCGGCGTCGAACCGGCCGTCGGCCCGACCGGCCTCCAGGAGAACCACCTCCCGGTCGGGATCCTCGCTGGCGCGGGCAGCGAGCACGGCCCCGGCGGCTCCGCCCCCGACCACCAGGATGCGGCTCACCCGCGGTCACCGCCGAAGACCGCTCCGGTGCGCCGGAAGGACTCGTCCAGAAGCGCGGTCAGGTCGGCGTCCTCCTCCCGCAGCCATCGCTCGTAGGTGGCCAGGCACACGCCCAAGCACGCCCACGCGACACTCTGCGGGCGCAGCGCGTCGGGCGCGTCGCCCGATCGGGAGGCGACGTACTCGGCGATCACCTGGCGCCATGCGGCGTAGCGCAGCGTGGAGTGCGCCACGAGCGTCGGCACGTTCAGGAGCAGCCACATCCGCTGCCGGTGGAACGGCACCTCCTCCGACGGGAACGTGTTGAAGGCGATGACCGCGCGGCGCAGCGCCTCCCGCACCGGGATGTCCGTCGGCAAGGACGCCAGGACGACGCGGAACCGCGCCAGCATGTCGTCGAACTCACCCCACGCCAGGTCGTTCTTGGACGGGAAGTACCGGAACAGGGTGCGCCGACCGATCCCGGCAGCCGCAGCGATCTCGTCGACCGTGGTGCGTTCGAAGCCCCGCTCGACGAACATCCGCAGCGCGAGATGGCTCAACTCGCCATGCGTGGTCGCCCGCGCCCGCCCGGAACGGCTGCGCGACTCACGGACGTCCGCTCCGCCGTCGCCCGTGACGGTCCCCTCGGCCACCTCGCCTCGCCTTCCGTCGATCACCAGCCCCGGTGCGATCCTCTTCCATTCGGCACTCGGTGTCATTAGTATCGGCCTCACCCGGGGATCGACCCGGGCTTCCACGTCGCTGTGAAGGAGCATGCCATGGGTCCGAACGAGGTCGTCGCAGGCGCAGAGTCGATGATCGAAGCCGATTCGCTGGTCGAAGAGGTGTCCATCGACGGCATGTGCGGCGTGTACTGATCCGCATGGACGCGCAGACCGCGTGGCGGCTGCATCCCCAGGTCTCGGTGCGGCCGGAATCGTTCGGCGCGCTGCTGTACCACTTCGGAACGCGGAAGCTGTCGTTCCTGAAGGACCGCACGTTGCTGAGCATCGTGGAGTGTCTGGACTCCAGCCCCGACGTCACGGGGGCCCTGGATGCCGCGGGCGTTCCCGACACCGAGCGACCGCGGTACCTTCGGGCCCTGGACACTCTCGCGCAGTCGCACATGATCCAGGAGAGAGTCGCATGACCCTGCTAACCCCGCCCGCTCCCGCCCGTCTGGTCGACCACTTCGAACGCGGGCTCGACGCACCGATCTGCCTGACGTGGGAGTTGACCTACGCCTGCAACCTGTCGTGCGTGCACTGCCTGTCCAGTTCCGGCCGCCGCGACCCTCGGGAGCTGTCCACCGAGGAGTGCAAGGCGGTGATCGACGAACTCGAGCGGATGCAGGTGTTCTACGTCAACATCGGCGGCGGCGAGCCCACCGTGCGACCCGACTTCTGGGAGATCGTCGACTACGCCACCAGCCACCACGTGGGGGTGAAGTTCTCAACCAACGGCGTGAAGCTGACTCCGGAGGTGGCGCGGCGACTGGCCGCCAACGACTACGTCGACGTGCAGATCTCCCTCGACGGCGCCACGGCGGACGTCAACGACGCGATCCGCGGGCCGCGCTCCTACGAGACCGCGATGACCGCGATGCAGAATCTCTCGGATGCCGGGATGCAGAACTTCAAGCTGTCGGTGGTCTGCACCCGCACGAACATCCCCCAACTGGACGAGTTCAAGGTCATCGCGGACCGGTTCGGCGCGCAGTTGCGGCTCACGCGCCTGCGGCCCTCCGGTCGCGGCGCGGACGTGTGGGACGAGTTGCATCCCACCGCCGAGCAGCAGCGCGAACTGTACGACTGGCTCGTCGCCCACGGCGACCAGGTGCTCACCGGCGACTCCTTCTTCCACCTCTCCGCGTACGGCGCACCCCTGCCCGGTCTGAACCTGTGCGGCGCCGGCCGCGTGGTGTGCCTCATCGACCCCGTCGGGGACGTGTACGCGTGTCCCTTCGCCATCCACGATGAGTTCCTGGCCGGGAACGTCCGCTCCGACGGCGGATTCGCGACCGTGTGGCGCGAGTCCGAGCTCTTCGGTCGCCTGCGGGAGCCGCAGACCGGCGGTGCCTGCGCGTCCTGCAGCTTCTATGACTCCTGCAAGGGCGGATGCATGGCGGCGAAGTTCTTCACCGGGCTACCGCTGGACGGCCCGGACCCGGAGTGCGTGCAGGGGTACGGCGCCGAACTGCTCGCTGGTCGCCCGGAGGACCACGCGGTCCCCTCCCACGCCACCGACCATTCCCACCTCACCGCCCCGCCTCGCCCCCGCTCAGGCGCAGGGCCCGTGCGCCTCACGCTCAGCCGGCGCGGTGACATCGCCGCGCCGCCCGTGAGCGCCTGCGCGGAGGACCCGCTGGCCGGGTTCACCGCGTCCGCGCTCTCGGTCGCACCCGAGACGACCGGCGCCAACCGGTAGCCGGCACAGGAGGCACTCCGACACCACCCGACCCGACCGCACCGTCCCGCCCGAGGACGGCGACGCTCGTTCCCGATCCGTTCGGGAGGTTCGGGGTGCGCGGGACCGAAGGGTCCCGAGACAACAGGAGGAAGAAAATGGCTGGGCAGCTGGAAGGCAAAGTCGCCTTCATCACCGGAGCGGCACGCGGGCAGGGACGCTCGCACGCCATCCGGCTGGCGCAGGAAGGCGCCGACATCATCGCGGTGGACATCTGCGCGCAGATCGACACCGTCCCCTACCCCATGTCGACGCCGGATGATCTGGCGGAGACCGTGCGCCAGGTCGAGGCGCTGGACCGGCGCATCCAGGCGTCCCAGGCCGACGTGCGCGACCGGCCCGCCTTGCAGGCGGCGTTCGACGCGGGCGTGGCGGCCCTGGGACCCGTGGACATCGTGCTCGCCAACGCGGGTATCTTCCCGCTCTCGGCCGCGCCGGACGCACAGGAATGGCAGGACGTGATCGACGTCAACCTCACCGGCGTCTACAACACGGTCGAGATCGCGATCCCGTCCATGGTCGACCGCGGGCAGGGCGGCGCGATCGTGCTCACCAGCTCCACCGCCGGGCTCAACGGCATCGGCGGGAACACGCCGGGCGGGCTGGGGTACACCGCCGCCAAGCACGGAGTGGTGGGCCTCATGCGCAGCTACGCGAACTACCTCGCGCCCCACAGCATCCGGGTCAACACCGTCCACCCCACAGGGGTGAACACGCCCATGGTCGTCAACGACGCGATCCAGGCGGTGATGCAGGCCGACCCCTCCATGGGTGCGGCGATGGCGAACGCGATGCCGGTCGACATGGTCGAGCCGGTGGACATCTCGAACGCGATCCTGTGGCTCGTGTCCGACGCCGCCCGATACGTCACGGGCGTCACCCTGCCGGTGGATGCCGGCTTCACCAACAAGAAGTGACGACGACGTCACAACATCGAAGGAGATGACAATGGGAAGACTGGACGGAAAGGTCGCCTTCATCACGGGGGCGGCCCGCGGGCAAGGACGCTCGCACGCGATCCGGATGGCACAGGAGGGCGCCGACATCATCGCGATCGACCTCGCGGCGCAGATCGGCACCGTGCCCTACGCCATGGCCACGCCCGCCGACCTGGACGAGACCGTCCGGCAGGTCGAGGCGCTGGACCGGCGGATCGTGGCGAGCATCGCCGACGTCCGCGACTACGACGCGGTGAAGTCGTCGCTGGACGCGGGAGTCGCCCAGCTCGGGCACCTCGACATCGTCAGCGCGAACGCCGGCATCGAGTCGTTCGCTCCCGCGGAGCAGCTCACCGACGAGCAGTTCACCGACATGCTGCAGGTGAACCTCATGGGCGTGTGGCACGCCGCCAAGGCGGCCGTGCCGCATCTGCGAGCGGCCGGCGGCGGCTCGATGATCTTCACCAGTTCCTTCGCGGGCCTTGCGCCCCTGGCGAACAATGCGCATTACACGGCGGCCAAGCACGGCGTGGTGGGCCTGATGCGGGTGATGGCGACAGAACTCGCGCCGGACAACATCCGCGTGAACACCGTGAACCCCACCATGGTCAACACCGACATGGTGCAGAACGAGTTCACGCACAAGCTGTTCCGGCCCGACCGCGAGAACCCGACGATGGAGGAGTTCGCCGAGGCGGCGGCGACCATCAACCTGCTGCCGATCCCCTGGGTGGAGCCGATCGACATCTCCAACGCCGTGCTGTGGCTGGCCTCCGACGAGGCCCGCTATGTCACCGGCATCACCCTCCCGATCGACGCGGGAGCGCTGCTGAAGTGAGAGAGGACCAGCCGCGGTGACCGGTGCGACGCCACCCGCCCTGACGGACGCGGAGGATCTCCTCGGCGCGCGCGATCGGATCGCGCGGCGGCTCGTGGGCCGCGAGCGTGAGTTGGAGCTCACGCTCGCGGCCGTCGCCGCCGGGCGCGACATCGTGCTCGAAGGACCGCCGGGCACCAGCAAGACGACGATGCTCACCGCCATCACCCAGGAGTGGGGCATCCCGCTGCTGTTCGTGGAGGGCAACGCCGACCTCACCCCGGCGAAGCTCGTGGGCCACCACAACCCCGCCCGGGTGCTCCGGGAGGACTACTCGGCCGAGAACTTCGTCCCCGGGCCTCTGGTCGAGGCGATGCAGCAGGGCGGGTTCCTCTACATCGAGGAGTTCAACCGGGCCCCCGAAGACACCCTGAACACGCTACTGACGGCGATGGCCGACCGGGCGATCACGGTGCCGCGGGTCGGCACCATCCGCGCGCTCCCCACGTTCCGGGTGATCGCGTCGATGAACCCGTACGACAACATCGGCACCACGCGGCTGTCCACGAGCGTGCACGACCGGCTGAACCGGCTCGCGGTGGACTACCAGGACGCCGAGGCGGAGGAGAGCATCGTGCGCCTGCGCACCGGCGCCACCGGAGCGCTCGGCGAACGCCTGACCGGCGACGCGGTCGCCGTCACCCGCGCGACGCGACGTCATCCCGATGTCCGCCAGGGCTCGAGCGTCCGCGGCGCGATCGACACCACACTGGTCGCCACGCGCCTCGCGCAGCTGCGCGACCTGACCGGTCCCGACGACGCGGCGTACCCGGAACTCGTGTTCGACGCGATGATCGTGGCCTTGTCGGGGCGGATCCACCTCGACGAGGCCGCCGAGACCACCCCGGAGCGGGTGCTGCGCGAGATCTGGGAGGACCGGTTCATCCTGGAGCCCCATCAGGCGGCGCCGGGGTGAAGGGACGTCGCCGCCGACTCGCCGCTGCGATCGGGCCGCACCCGGGCGACGAAGACACCCGGTGCTCCCCTGCGCCGGAACCCGAAGCAGCTCGACGAGGCACCCACCGTCTTCGACGTGTCCGGACGAGCCGGCAGCATCCTGCGCGCCTCCGGACCAGGCAAGCGCGCTGCAGCACCGGTCACGGGCTCACCCGCACCGGCCGAGACCGATGAACCGGCGACGCTCGTGAGCCTCGGCGACGAGGCCGTGGTCGTCGATCCGGCGGTCCGGGCGCGAGCGCGCCAGATCGCCGCGCGGCTGGCGGTGCGCCGCCCCCGCCGCGACGTCACCGCCCGCCGGGGCTCCGGTGCGCTTGTGAGCCTGCCCTACCGCGGCTCATCGGACGAGATCGACCTGGATCGCACCATCGAGGTGCTGGCCGAGCATCCGGTGCCGGAGGACGAGGACATCTTCGTGCGCGAACGGATGCGCACTCAGCGCTCCGTCGTGCTGCTCGTGGACGTCTCGGGGTCGATGAAAGGCGAGCGCATCCGCACCGCAGCCGCCGTCGTCGGTGCGCTGTCGGCAGAACTCGAGCACGACGCTCTCGGTGTGATCGCGTTCTGGTCGGATGCGGCGATCGTGTTGAACCTCGGGGACCCGGTCGATCCGGAGGCGCTCCTCGACGGCATCCTGCGGCTGCCCGCGCGGGGCCTGACGAACGTGGCGTTCCCGCTGGAGCTGGCCGCGACGCAACTGGCCCGGGTGCCCGCCCGGGAAGCGCGCGCGCTGCTGCTGTCGGACTGCGTGCACAACGCCGGCCCCGACCCGCGGCCGCTGGCAGCGCGGCTGCCGCGGCTGGACGTGCTGCTGGATGCCACTGGCGAGAAGGACGTCGAGCTCGGCCGCGAACTGGCGGCCCGCGGCCGCGGCAAGTGCCGGATCGTGCACGGCTACCGCGACGTCGCGCCCGCCGTGTCGGACATCTTCAGCAGCCGCTGACCCCGCCGGCCCACACTTAACATCCCAGACGAGAGAGAGGAAACCACCACCGAGTTCGTCGCGTTCGTGGACTCCGATGCGGTTGGAACCCGACTGCGTCCCGACCCTGCTGTGGCACTTCGCCGACCCGGAGCTGGCTCTCTGGCCGTGCCCCCACATGCTCGGCCTGGCACGGCGCGCCCGAACGCCGCGATCAGCTGGGGGTCCGGCACCTGCCTCGTGGTCCGCACCGCCGCTCGCCGACGGTCTGACTCGGATATGCGGGTCGGCGAGGGCGTGGAACTGGTGTGACGGCTGGTCGAGTCGGGACACCGGGTGCGCTACGAGCCGGGGGTCGTCGTCCGGAACGAGCACCGCACGCGGCTCGTGCCGTAGCCCTCCGCGACCCAGGCTCGACCCTCATCAGGTGATGGCCAACGAATCTCGACGACCGGATCCAACTCGCGACCGCCTACCGCGAACATCTCAACGCGGCTTGACATCTATAGGAGCATCAAGCCCACCGGCGAACTGAAATCCCGCGGTGAGGTGCGCCTCGCGGCGGGTCCCGTAGGCTTCGGACATGGAGGAGCCCTGGGTCGACGAGGCAGCGCGCATGCTCGAGAAGCACACCCGCGATCCGCTTGACGATGCGGTGCGCGGCACGGTTCGGGTGGTCTCGGCATCCGATCGCGTCGGTCGCGCGCGTTACCAGGCCTGCCAACTCGAGGTTGTCACAACCACCGACGGCATCCCGGAGACACGCATCAGCACCGAGGTTGTGACGAGTGCGAAGTACTGGCCCCGCGTCGGCTCGATCCTCCCGGCGCTGATCTCACCGCGCGACCCGACCCGCATCGAGATCAACTGGGACGCACTCGCTCACCAGTGACCGGCGCCCAATCGTGCGGGCGTGACCGCTCGGGTCAGCCGATGGCGATCTCGACCTGGAGTTCTGCCGCCAGCTTCTCGAGGTCTTCCTTGACCCGGGAAAGGTCTGTCCCGGCCACCGTATGCGCCAGAACGGATGCCTCGAAGATGCGTCCGCCGGCCATCGCCGCGTCCCGAACCTCGGTCGACAGGTCGTCGATGCTGAGCTCGTGCGCGGCGAGCACGGCCGACACGTCGCGAACGATTCCCGGCCGGTCATTGGCCACCAACGAGATCACGAGGGAACTGACCTGGCGGTCCGCAGCGGAGGCGCCTACTCCCGAGAGCGCCGTGACCGTGAGCGTCTCATCAAGTGCCCGCAGCGCGTCCAGTAGCGTCTGTGCAGACTCGTCAGCAACCGAGATCTCGACAACCCCGGCGAACACGCCGGCGCGTTCGGCGAGCTGGCTTCCCTCCCAGTTGCCGCCGTGGGCGCTCACGGCATCCGCGACCGCCGAGACGAGGCCAGAGCGGTCCTCTCCGGCAAGCGTGATGACGTAGCGAGGCACGCTCGCATGCTACTCCGCGGCCAGGATCCGCACAGCGGGCAGGTCGGGTTC
>NZ_DBHD01000172.1:0-20049 GCF_002296025.1 Microbacterium sp. UBA837 | reverse complement strand
GCTCGTCGGGCTTTACCTGTCGGCGATGGCCATACTCACCTTCATCGCCCTCATACTGTCTCCGGAGACCAAGGACGTGGACTACGAGGAGATTGGGCCCGGCGAGACCGTCTCGCTGTAGCGCGAGACTCGGGAGCAGTCGCGTCAGTCCAAGAAGAGCTTCCGCAGCCGCGTGGTCGTGAACACGAGGCCGATAGCGATCATGACCACGTAGTACAGCACATGACCGAGCATTGCGATCGAGAGCGCCCCAGTGGTGAGCCCGCGGATGAGTTCGACGCCATGCCACAGCGGTAGGGCCATCACGATGGCCTGCACTGCCTCGGGGTACACGGTGATCGGGTAGAAGGTCGCCGAGAAGAGAAACATCGGCAGCAGCACCATGTTGATCCAGTCCATGTGCTGGAAGGTCTTCATGTAGCTCGTGACTGCCATCCCGAGGCTTGCGAATCCGAAGGCGATGAGCACGACAGCGGGGAGGGCGAGGATCGCCGTGGGCGCGAGGTTCAGGCCAGCGAACTGCATGATGATCATGAATCCGGTGGCGTACACGAGGCCGCGCAGCAGCGCGTACAGGATCTCGCCTAAGGCGACATCCAGCGGCCCAAGAGATGTCGAGAGCTGCCCCTCGTAGAGCTTGCCGTAGTTCAGCTTGAAGAAGACGTTCCAGGTGGAGTCGTAGATCGCGCCGTTCATCGCAGAGACCGCCAGCAGCGCCGGGGCGATGAAGGCCGCGTAGGAGACCTCCATTCCCGACGACGTCTCGACGTTCTCGATGAGCATTCCGAGGCCGATGCCGAGAGAGAACAGGTAGAACACGGGCTCGAAGAAGCCCGAGAGCACGACAACCCAGCTCGACGAGCGCGCCGCGATGAGACCGCGCTGCACGACGGCCCAGGGGTTACCCGACCACAGGGCGCGGACGCTCCCGCTGCGGCGCGGTTCCGTTTCCGATGCCACCGCGGTCATTTCGCGAGCCTCTGCGTAAAAGTGCGGCGAGCGAATGCGTAGCCGACGACGGTGAGGACGAGGAGATACGTGAGGTGAACCGCGGCAGCACCCGGGCCGCCCGGGGCCCCGTACGTCGCCATCCGGCCCAGCTCGGACGCGTGCCACAGGGGCGAGATCCAGCCGATCCACTGCAGCCAGATGGGAAGGCTATCGAGCGGGTAGAAGGTGCCCGAGAACAGGAACATCGGAACGAACAGGAAGCGCTGCACGAGAGCGAACTGACCCTTGTCGTCCTGGATGGAGGCGGCGTATGCCATCAGAGGAACTCCGAAAGCGAGGCCCGCGAGCAGACCGACGAAGATTGCGACCCAGCCGGTGGCGGGGTCGGGCACCGCGCCGAAGAGGGTGATGAAGACGTAGTAGGCGACGACGGCGATCAGCATCCGGGCCGAGGCTCCGAGGATCACGCCGTTCGCGATCTGTGGGCTCGACAGCGCCGACGCGTTGAACCCGTAGAAGTAGCGCCGCCACTTGAAGCCCGACATCACGGGGTAGGTGAACTCTTCTGTGGCCACGCCGATCGCTGCGGTCATGAGCAGCGCCGGCGCAACGAACAGGAGGTAGTCGACCTGCTCGCCGTGCACCTCGATCGTGCCGCCGAGGAGCACGGCAAGTCCGAGCACCAGTCCGAGCAGATACAGGATGGGTTGCCCGAGCGCCCCGACGACGATGGTCCATCCGTACGCGCGCATCGCACGCACCATGTGCTCGGCGACGTACCACGACCCCCGTCGGCGGGGCTTGCGCCCCCAGGCGAGCGCTTCGGTGCGCAGCTCGTCGAGCGAGGGCTGAGTGCGCGCGTCAGGAACCGGCGTGCTCATTCGATCAGTGACCTTCCGGTCAGGCGCAGGAAGACATCCTCGAGGCTCGACCGACGCACCAGGGAGGTCAGCGGCTGCAGCCC
Organism: Microbacterium sp. UBA837; assembly: GCF_002296025.1. Taxonomy (NCBI): domain Bacteria; kingdom Bacillati; phylum Actinomycetota; class Actinomycetes; order Micrococcales; family Microbacteriaceae; genus Microbacterium; species Microbacterium sp. UBA837. The sequence continues at coordinate 18,134 of NZ_DBHD01000172.1, read as the reverse complement.
GGCGGCTGTCACCTGCTCCAGCACACGTTCGCCGTCGTGCGCGTAGACGAGGATCCGGTCGGGAAGCACCTCGACGCGGTCGCCGATCCCCTCGAGCTGGGGCGCCACCTGCTCGTTGCGGTCCGATCCGAAACGCACCTCGAGCACCTCGCGGCTGGAGTGCTCGCGGATGAGGGAGGCCGGCGTTCCCTCGGCCATGATCTGACCCTTGTCGACCACGATGAGCCTGTCGCACAGTTGCTCGGCCTCATCCATGTAGTGCGTGGTCAACACGAGAGTCGTGCCGCGCTCCTTCAAACGGAACAGGCGATCCCACAGCACGTGCCGGGCCTGCGGATCAAGACCCGTCGTGGGCTCGTCCAGCAGCAGGATGCGGGGGTCGTTGATCAGTCCGCGGGCGATCGTGAGCCGGCGCTTCATACCGCCGGAGAGCTGATCGACCTTGCTCTTTGCCTTGTCTTCGAGCGCGGCGAACGCCAGCAGCTCATCGGCCTTCTGGGAACACACCTTGCCGGGCAGCCCGAAGTAGCGGCCGTAGATGAAGAGGTTCTCGCGGGCGTTGAGTTCGCCGTCGAGGTTGTCCTGCTGCGGAACGACGCCCAGCCGCGAGCGGACCTCGGGACCGTACTGGTCGGGATCCAAGCCCAGGATGCTTAGCTCTCCGCTCGTGCGGGTCGAGACTGCGCCGATCATCTTCATCGTCGTGGACTTGCCTGCACCGTTGGGACCCAGCAGCCCGAAGGACTCACCGGGGGCAACCTCGAACGACAGGCCGTTCACGGCGAGGAAGTCGTCCTTGCCCGCGATCTTGTAGGCCTTGACGAGGTTGTGGGCACGAATGACGGGCTCTGGCACCGTCCTACTGTACGAGTGATCTCCGACATCGCGAGACGTCGGAGTAGCATCCCGGTGTGACCGATACACAGCTTCCCTACCGCGCCGACATCGTCGGCAGTTTCCTCCGACCGGCAGCCCTCGCCGAGGCCCGCGCCGCGCGTGCGGCGGGAGAGATCGACGACACCGCACTGCGCGAGGTGGAAGACGCCCAGATCGCCGCGCTCGTAGGCAAGGAAGCGCAGAACGGTCTGCGGCTTGCCACCGACGGCGAGTTCCGCCGGTCATGGTGGCACTTCGACTTCTTCGGGATGCTCGATGGTGTCGAGGTCGTCGAGCTCGACCACGGCATCCAGTTCCAGGGTGTGCAGACCCGGCCGCTCGGCCTGCAGGTAGGCGGACGCATCGGCTTCAGCGATACGCATCCGTTCCTCGCCCACTTCCGCGCTCTGGCCGACGCCACTGCCGCAACCGGCGCAACACCGAAATTCACGATCCCCGCCCCCACCGTCTTCGATTTCCGTCTCGAGCCCGCCGGGATCACCACCGGCCTTTACGCGGACCGCGATGCGCTCGTGCCCGACCTCGTGCAGGCCTACCGTGATGCCGTGCAGGCCTTCTATGACGCCGGATGCCGCTACCTGCAGTTCGACGACACGGCGTGGGCTTACCTCTGCTCACCCGAAGAGCTCGAAAAGGCAGCGGCCCGCGGCATCCGCACCGAGGGAATCGGCGAGCGCTACTCGGCGATGCTCAACGCGATCCTCGAGGCCAAACCCGCCGACATGACAATCACTACCCACGTGTGCCGCGGCAACTTCCGATCGACGTGGATCTCCTCCGGCGGCTACGAGCCGGTTGCCAAGCACCTGCTTGCCGACACGAACTACGACGGTTACTTCCTCGAGTACGACAGCGACCGCGCCGGTGGTTTCGAGCCGCTGCGCTTCCTCCCCCACGGCCACAAGCGGGTAGTGCTGGGCCTGGTGACCACCAAGTCGGGCGAGCTCGAGGATGCCGACCTGTTGCGCACCCGCATCCAGGAGGCTGCGCAGTTCGCGCCGCTCGAGCAGCTGGCCCTCAGCCCCCAGTGCGGTTTCGCCTCGACCGAGGAAGGTAACCTCCTCACCGAGGACGAGCAGTGGGCCAAGATCCGCCTGGTCGTCGACACTGCCGCCACCGTCTGGGAGTGACCGTCACGAGCGCCTGATGCTCAGGAGCGCTTGACGTACGGGCGGCCCTCGAGGGCCGCACGATCGATCTCTTCCTGGTCCTCGACGAACGGGGTGCCGTGGGTATGGAACGTCGGCACCGTTTTCATGCCCCATGCCTGGCCCTTGGCGCGCTCGGCCTGACTCCATTCGACGACGGGCCAGTCGGGGTCGAGGATGAGGCGGCCCTGCGCTGTGGCGAACTCGATGCGGTTGCCGCCCGGCTCCCACACGTACAGGAAGAACGTCTGGTTGATCGCGTGCTTGTAGGGGCCGTACTCGATGTAGATGCCGTTCTCGAGGCAGATGTCCGCGGCCTTGAGGATGTCTTCGCGCGAGTCCGGGGCGATCGCGAAATGATGGAACCGGCCCCGCTGGTGCGTCCAGTCGTCTGAGTACACGACGTCGTAGGACTTCTGGTTGAACCGGAACCACCACGCACCGTACCGGCCGTCATCGAGGCGCACGCGCTCGGATTCCCGCAACATCATGACATCGCGCCAGAACTCTCCGGCGGCGTTGACGTCGCTGGCCAGATAGTTGATGTGATCCATCCGCCGTGCGTTGATCCCGCGGCCGGGGTATGCGGATGCCTGGTTCTTCAGCGCCGGGCGATCCTCGTCATCCGGAACGTAATGCTCGGTGTCGTAGTACAGCGCCATCAGATGGCCGTCCGGGTCCTCGAACTCGAACGACCGGCCCACCCCGACCTCGCCATCGCGCCAGCCGTGGCCCAGTCCGGATGCCTCGATCGCCGCGACCCGCCGCTCCAGAGCCTGCGGACTCGATGCGCGATAGAGGGTGCGTCCCACGCCGTTCGTGTCGGATGCGGTGAGCTTCAGCGTGTACAGCTGGTACTCGTCCCAACACCGCAAATACGCCGAATCGCCAATGCGGGCTACCTCCCGCATTGCGCAGATGTCGCGGAAGAACCGGAGGCTCTCCTCGAACCGCGGAGTGAACAACTCCACGGCGCCCAGGTGGGCAAGGTCGAAGTTCTCGCTCGTAGCCATGGGTGTCCTCTCTGACACAGCCTCTCTACCGATGCATCCTGTCTATCACTCATTTACCTCTGGACATAGGTAAATTTTGCCCGTACGATCTCGCTGAAGCCACCCGGACGAGGAAGTCGAGGAGACACCCATGGCCAAGAATCTGCAAGAGCTGCTGGACGAGAAGGGCGACACCGTCCGGATGCTGCGCGACTCGCAGCTCGGGACGTACATCTACCCCGTTGTTCCGGCCGAGTTCAGCAACTGGCGCCGCGAGCAGAAGGCGTGGCGCAACGCTGCGGTGCTCTACGACCAGAGCCACCACATGGTCAACTTCTTCGTGAAGGGACCCGACGCGCTGAAACTGCTGAGCGACACCGGCATCAACGGCTTCAAGAACTTCCCCGTCAACACCGCCAAGCAGTTCGTTCCCACCGCCTCCAACGGCGGCGTGATCGGCGACGGCATCCTCTTCCACGAAGCAGAGGGTGAGTACGTCTACGTCGGCCGCGCTCCCGGCGCCAACTGGCTGCAGTTCCACGCCGAGACCGGCGGATACGACGTCGAGTTCCGCTACGACGACCGCTCCCCCTCCCGCCCCTACGGCCAGGCAGTGCACCGCGACTACTACCGCTTCCAGATCCAGGGCCCGAACGCCTGGGCGATCATCGAGAAGCTCGCCGGTGGCCCCGTCGAGCAGGTCAAGTTCTTCCACATGGGCGAAATGACGATCGCCGGCGAGAAGGTGCGCACGCTCCGTCACGGGATGGCGGGCGCTCCGGGCCTGGAGATCTGGGGCCCCTACGAGCAGCACGGCAAGATCCGCGACGCCATCCTCGAGGCCGGGCGCGAGTTCGGCATCGAACCCTGCGGGTCGCGCGCGTACTCGTCGAACACCCTGGAGTCGGGCTGGATCCCCTCGCCCCTGCCGGCGATCTACTCGAGCGAGGCCGAGCGTGCCTACCGTGAGTGGCTGCCGGCGAACAGCTACGAAGCGATCAACGCCCTGGCAGGGTCCTTCGTCTCGGAGAACATCGAGGACTACTACCTCAACCCGTGGGAGCTCGGCTACGGCTCGTTCGTGAAGTTCGACCACGACTTCATCGGCCGTGACGCACTCGAGAAGCTCGACCCCGAGACCCAGCGCAAGAAGGTCACGCTGGCCTGGAACGACGAGGACCTGACCAAGGTGCTCGCGTCAGTGCTCGACCGCGAGGGCCCCGGCTACCAGTTCTTCGACCTGCCCAACGCCAACTACGGGTCCAGCAACTACGACGCCGTCATCGATGCCGACGGCAACACCGTGGGACTCTCGCTGTTCACGGGCGTCACCGCGAACGAGAAGCGCGGTCTGTCGCTGGCCACCGTCGACCGCGACGTTCCCGTGGGAGCCGAAGTCCGCGTGGTCTGGGGCGAGCCGAACGGCGGATCGGGCAAGACGACTGTCGAGCCACACGAGCAGATCGCGATCCGCGCCGTGGTGAGCCCCGTACCCTATGCCGTGACCGCTCGCCAGGAGTACCAGGGCGGCTGGCGCACCACCGGATCGCTCTGATCCGAGCCGCGCTTCGCGCGCACGACGATCTGGGGGACGGATGCTTCGGCATCCGTCCCCCAGATCGTCTCCGGGCGTCCACGTCACGACGAGATGTGGATGCCTTCGAACCCACCCGGGAATCCACTGACCGCCGCCGAGACGGTGTCGAAGAACCAGTCGAGTGCTCCAGCATGCTGTGGGGACCGGCGACGATAGAGATGCAGTTCGACGGGTCCGAGAGCGAAGGGCAGTTCGCGGATGATGAGCGGCCAGCTCCGCGACCATCCGACAGCCAGTGTCTCGGGAATCGTCGCGATGAGCGTCGTCGACCGCGCGAGTAAGGGCGGGAGCGACGCGATGTGTTGCACGCTCACCGCCGGCGGCTCGCTCACGCCGTGGCGAGCGTGTACGCCGGCCAACAGGCGGGCACTCGAGTCGCCCTCGACCCAGACCCGACGCGCCGCACGGTACGCCTCGAGACTCATCTCAGCGCCGACGAGGGGGTTCTGCGAGGACATCACGACGCGGTACTCCTCGCGCTTGACCGTCTGGCGCTCGAACGCAGCGGGCAGTTCCGCCGGGGTGATGGCAAGGTCCACAGATCCTCGGGTGAGTAGATCCTCGAGGTCTTCACCGCGCAACGCTGTGACGGCAAGGCGCGCGCGCGGCGCTCCGAGCGCCATCGCGTCGCCGATCGCCGGGAGCCAGCCGATCTCACCGAGTTCCGAGAGCGCGATGCGAAAGGTGCGCTCGGAGGTCAGAGGGTCGAAGCCGGTTACTGCCGCAATGGTTCGATCGATCACTGACATGCCCTCGTGGAGCTCGGGATAGATCGCGTCGGCAAGCGCTGTGGGCCGCATCCCCTGAGCCGTTCGCTCGAACAGCGGATCGCCGAGTTCCCGCCGCAGCCGCGCCAGGGACTGACTGATGGCCGACTGCGTCACGAACAGCCGGCGGCCCGCCGCTGTGAGGCTGCCCGCCTCGTAGATCGCGACGAACACCCGGGTGAGGTTCAGGTCAGTGAGCATGCGTGCACCTCAATCGAGTCAATATGAGGACCGCTCACAGAGCTATTAGCAGCGCTCATTAGAAAATGCTATTTGATTCAGTCCTGCTTGGGATAGCGTCTCCTCGGGCCGGCACGCACCGCGTCGAGCCCCGAGAACGAAGGAGTTCACATGACCGAGTCGCTGGCCGCCGCGATCGCCCGAGCGGGAAGCCCCGTGCAGCTTCTGCGCAACGCCCAGGCGCGACCCACGATCTTCCCCGTGACGGCGGAGTTCAGCAACTGGAGGTCGGAGCAGCAGTCCTGGCAGAAGACAGTGGCGCTTCTTGACCAGTCCCACCACATGACCGACCTGTTCATCCGCGGCCGCGATGCCCTGCGCCTGCTGAGCGATCTCGGCGTCAACAGCTTTGCGCGATTCCAGGTTGACAACGCGAAGCAGTTCATCGCGGTCAATGACGAGGGGTATCTGATCGGCGATGCAATCCTGTTCTATCTCGCCGACGAAGGGTTCGACCTCGTCGGCCACCAGATGGTGATCGACTGGGTGCAGTTCCACGGCGAGACCGGCGACTACGACGTCACCTTCGAGCGCGACGGCAACTCGATCGTGCGCGCCGGAAACCCCACCCTGTACCGGTATGAGCTGCAGGGACCGAACGCACTTGAACTCATGGAGAGGGTCACCGGCGCCCCCGTACCGCCGACCCGCTTCTTCCACATGGCGACATTCACGATCGACGGCATCACGGTGCGCTCACTGCGTCACGGAATGGCCGGTCAGCCCGGCTTCGAGCTGTTCGGCCCGTGGGAAGAGGGCGAGCGCGTCCGGGACGCGCTGCTGCGCGAAGGAGAGCCGCTCGGGCTCGTGCGGGTCGGATCCAAGGCGTACTCCTCGGCGAATCTCGAATCCGCGTGGGTTCCCTCTCCCCTGCCTGCCATCTTCACCGGGGCCCACGCGGAACGGTACCTCGACTGGCTTCCCGCAACCAGCGCCGGGTCTCTGGCCGGAAGCCTCACCTCCGAGCGGATCGAGGACTACTACGTCACGCCCTACGACCTCGGTTACGGCCGCAGTGTGGCGTTCGATCACGACTTCCTCGGCCGGGAGGCACTCGAGCGCATCGCGCAGGAGCCCACACGGGTCAAGGTGACGCTGATCTGGAACCCGGACGATGTCGCAGCTGCACAGCGATCCCTGCTCGAGCCGGGGTTGCCGGCGAAGTACATCGACTTCCCGAAGGCCCGCTACGGGCTCTACCAGGTCGACCGTGTTCTGATCGACGGGCACGATGTGGGGATCTCGCATGATGCCGGGTACATCACGAACGAGCAGGTATTCGCGTCATTGGCGAGCCTCGTTCCGGATGCCGCGGAGCCGGGCACCGAGGTTGTGGTGGTCTGGGGCGAGGAGCCGAACTCGGCGAAGCCCGCTGTCGAGCCGCACCGTCAGGTCGAGATCCGTGCGACTGTCGCCCCGGCACCTTACTCGTCATACGCTCGCGAGAACTACCGCCGGGAGACCAGCGCGGCATCCAGCTGACGCGGAGGGTCGCCGTCGCGCGTCAGGCGACCCCGCGCGGCGGCGACGGTCGGCGTCCCCTTGACACGACAATAGTGTCTGCGACTCGACTGTCGACGATTTCTCTCACGATCTCGGCGCAGATCCTCACCCGAGGCATCTCTGGCGCGGCCGGGGCCTACGAGCGCGGAGTACCGTCGTAGATAACCCCCTCCCCGAATCGAGGTCTCGATGTCGCGCGCTGATACGCGTCCCGCCCGTCGTGGGCGCCGCACCCCCGAGGAAGGCCCACGCGCGACGTTCCGCCAGCTGGTGCCGTTCCTCCTCGAGCACCGCACCGTGCTGATCGTCGTCGCCATCCTGAGTATCATCGGGGCCGTCGCGACCCTCGCCCAGCCGCTGCTGGTCGGGCAGGTGATTGCGCAAGTCGAGGCTGGCGGCGGCCTCGGGCTGTTGGTGTGGGGAATCATTGCGCTCGTGGTGGCAGCCTCGGTCATCTCCGGGTTCCAGCACTACCTGCTGCAGCGCACCGGAACTGCCGTGGTCTACTCCAGCCGGCGACAGCTCGTGGCCCGCATCCTGCACCTCCCCATCCGCGAATTCGACGCGCGGCGCACAGGTGACCTCGTTTCCCGTGTCGGAACCGACACGACGCTGCTCTATGCGGTCCTGACGCAGGGACTCGCGGATGCCGTGGGCAACTCCCTCATCTTCATCGGCGCCCTCGTCGCGATGGCGCTGATTGATCCCCTGCTGCTGCTGGCCATTGTCGTCGTGATCGGGGTCTCCATCACCGGCGTCGTGGTGCTCAGCGGCCGCATCCGTCGCGCGACCGGCGAGCAGCAAGAGAAGGTCGGTGAATTGGCCTCCTCGGTCGAGCGCGCGGTCAGTTCGATCCGAACCGTGCGCGCGGCCGGAGCTACCGAACGCGAGGTCACCGAGATCACGGGCGTCGCAACTGACGCGTACGGGGTCGGGGTCCGCATCGCCAAGGTCTCCGCGCTTGTCGTCCCCGTCGCGGGGATCGCCCTTCAGGTTTCGCTGCTGGTCGTCTTGGGTGTGGGCGGCTATCGGGTAGCCTCCGGAGCGATCGAGGTGGCAAGTCTTGTGACCTTCATCCTTTTCCTGTTCCTGCTCGTGGGTCCCCTCGGCAGCTTCTTCGGGGCGATCACCTCGGTGAACCAGGCTCTGGGTGCGCTGGGTCGCATTCAAGAGATCCTCAATCTGCCGACCGAGGATGCCGACGACGCGCGACTGGCGGCATCCGTCAGCGCAGCCTCCCCCGCTCGTTCGCCACAACACGCCGCGGGCGCAGGCGCCGACGAGCAGATTGCGGCAATCGAGTTCCGGGATGTCTGGTTCCGCTATCCCGAAGCCGTCGTCGCCGCGCGCCGGAAGGCCGAGACCGAGGCGCGCGCCGTGCTCGAGAGCGCGCACGTCGACACCTCGGCGATCGCGCTCCCCAGCGGCACCGAGGACGCCACGGATGATGCGTCAGCAGCCCCGGCCGAGGCATCCACTGACGCCGGCGACGTGCTGCGCGGCGTATCGTTCCGGGTTCCGCGTGGGTCGCGTGTGGCGATCGTCGGCCCCTCGGGTGCCGGCAAGAGCACGACGCTTGCGCTCATCGAGCGGTTCTACGATCCGACGGGCGGCGCGATCCTGCTCGGCGGCGCAGACATCCGAACCCTCCCGCGCGAAGAGCTCCGTGCACAGTTGGGCTACGTCGAGCAGGACGCACCAACCCTCGCCGGCACGATCGCCCAGAACCTGCGCCTCGCGTCCCCCGAGGCGACGGATGCCGACTGCGAGCGCGTCCTCGAGGCCGTGAATCTCACCGAGGTGCTCGAGCGCAGTCCGCTGCGCCTTCAGGCCCCGGTCGGCGAGAACGGCGTCATGCTCTCGGGCGGCGAGCGTCAGCGCCTGGCGATTGCGCGTGCCCTGCTGGCCGCTCCCCCCATCCTGCTGCTCGACGAATCGACGTCGTCGCTGGATGGACTCAACGAGCAGCGGATGCGGGATGCCATAGACGCCGTCGCGGCCGACAGGACCCTCCTCGTGATCGCCCACCGCCTGTCGACGGTCGTTGACAGCGACCTGATCGTCGTCATGCAGAACGGTGAGGTCATCGGTCAGGGCACGCACGGCGAACTTGTCGAGTCCACGCCGCTCTACCGCGACCTCGCCCGCCACCAACTCCTGGTCTGACCCGCCCCGCCGAACCCACAACAATCTCGACGAACCCACCCCTTCCTGCGGCTGAAACCTGTGGGGTAACGCAAGAAGGGGTGGGTTCGCGAGGGGCGCGGGTTGCGCCGGATGCGGGCGGGAGGAGGACGCCCGGGTCAGGAGGACTTGAGGCGGTAGCGAAGGGCTGCGAGTTCGGCGTTCAGCTGGGCGGGGATGCGGCCATCGAAGACCCCGTAGAACTCCTCGGTGAGGTCTGCCTCGTGCAGCCACGACTCCGGGTCGACGGCGAACAGTTCCTCGAGATCCTCCTGCGGAACCTCGATACCGTCGAGGTTGAGGTCCTCGATGCGCGGAAGGCGCCCAATAGGGCTGTCAAGCGCCGGCACCTTGCCGTCGACGCGACGGATGATCCACTCGATGACACGGGAGTTGTCGCCGAACCCGGGCCAGAGGAAGCGGCCATCAGCCCCCTTGCGGAACCAGTTGACCTGGAAGATCCGCGGTGCACGATCGAACCTCAGCTTCTGGCCCATCTTGACCCAGTGCCCGAAGTAGTCGGCCATGTTGTAGCCGCAGAAGGGCAGCATCGCGAACGGATCGCGACGCAGTTCGCCGACCGTTCCCTCTGCAGCCGCGGTGCGCTCGGACGAGATCGTGGAGCCGAGGAAGACCCCGTGCGCCCAGTCGGTTGCCTCGACCACGAGCGGAACGTTCGTGGCACGGCGTCCGCCGAACAGGATCGCGTCGATCGGCACGCCTTCGGGAGCATCCCAGTCGTCGGCGATCTGCGGGCACTGGTCGGCGCGTACGGTGAACCGCGAGTTCGGATGAGCGGCGGGTCGCCCGGATGCCGGGGTCCAGGGGTTTCCCTCCCAGTCGATCAGTTCTGCCGGCGGCTCGTCAGTGAGTCCCTCCCACCACACATCTCCGTCGGGCCGAAGTGCCACGTTCGTGAAGATCGTGTTGCCCCAGAGCGTTTCGACAGCCGTGACGTTCGTGGACTCGCCGGTGCCGGGGGCGACACCGAAGAAGCCGGCCTCGGGGTTGATGGCCCAGAGGCGTCCATCCTCGCCCGGGCGCAGCCACGCGATGTCGTCGCCGAGTGTCTCGACGCGCCATCCGGGAATCGTCGGGCGCAGCATCGCGAGGTTCGTCTTGCCGCAGGCCGAGGGGAAGGCTGCGGCGAGGTGGTAGGCCTTGCCCTCGGGGCTGATGACGCGGATGAGCAGCATGTGCTCAGCCATCCATCCCTCGTCGCGGCCGATGACCGAGGCGATGCGCAGCGCGAAGCACTTCTTCGCGAGGATGGCGTTACCGCCGTACCCGGAACCGTACGACCACACCTCCAGGGTGTCGGGGAAGTGCACGATGTACTTCTCGTCGTTGCACGGCCAGGCGACATCATCCTGACCGGGCGCGAGCGGCGCACCGACAGAGTGGACGGTCTTCACCCACGGCGACCCGTTCGCGATCTCGCGCAGGACATCGGTGCCGACACGGGTCATGATGCCGATCGAGGTGACGGCGTAGGCGCTGTCGGTGATCTGCACACCGATGTGCGACAGCGGGCCGCCGACGGCTCCCATCGAGAACGGCACGACGTACATCGTGCGTCCGCGCATCGATCCGTCGAACAGCGGCGTGATGGTGGCGCGGATCTCTTCGGGCGCGACCCAGTTGTTTGTCGGGCCGGCGTCTTCTTCGCGCTCAGAGGCGATGAAGGTGCGCGCCTCGGTGCGGGCGACATCGCTCGGGTGCGAGCGGGCAAGGTACGAGCCCGGGCGCCACTCGGGATTGAGCTTGATGAGCTTGCCCTGCTCGACCTGCTCCCTCAGCAGCGCCTCATTCTCGGCGCGCGAGCCGGTCACCCAGTGGATCCGGTCGGGCTTGGTGAGCGCAGCGATCTCATCGACCCACTCGATCAACGCGTCCATGCCGGGGCCGGAGATGGATGGCAGTTGGCCGGATGCCGACGCGGGCGCCGAGATAGTGGGGCGAGTAATGTCAGCGATGGCCATTGTCTCTCCTGTGTGCGACGTCGACTGGGGGTCTTTCTCCACTTTCCTGCACGCGGAGGGCGGGTTGAAGCGGCTCAGCCTCGTAAGAAACGAAATTCTTTCGCTAGCATCAAGGAATGGCACCCACGAACCTCGAACTGGTGACGCTCGGGCACCGCATCCGTCACGAACGCGTGTCTCGGGGCTGGACGCTGGACGAGTTGGGTGCACAGGTCGGGGTCGCGGGAAGCCAGTTGAGCCTCATCGAAAACGGCAAGCGCGAGCCGAAACTCTCGCTGCTGCAGGCGATCGCCCACGCCACGGGACTGGAGGTCACCGACCTCCTCGCCGCTGAACCCCCGAATCGTCGGGCTGCGCTCGAAATCGAGCTGGAACGCGCGCAGGCAAGCCCCGTGTTTCGCAGGCTCGGCATCCCGCCGGTGAAGGTCACCAAAGGGACACCCGATGAGACGATCGAGTCGATACTCGGCCTGCACCGGGAGCTCGATCGCCGCGAGCGAGAAGCGATCGCAACGCCCGAGGAGGCGCGGCGCGCCAATACGGAGCTGCGCCTGCGGATGCGCGAGCGTGACAACTACCTGCCCGATATCGAAAAGCTCGCCGAGAAGCAGCTTGCGGCGGCCGGTCACGTCTCGGGCGCGCTCACCCACCGCACCGTGAGCATCATGGCCGAGCGCCTCGGGTTCGAGCTGCTCTACGTCAACGACCTTCCGCGCTCGGCGCGATCGGTCACCGATCTCGAGAACGGCCGCATTTACCTGCCGCCCGCGTCTATCCCGGGCGGCCACGGGCTGCGCTCGATGGCACTGCAGGCGATGGCCCACCGGCTGCTCGGACACCAGCGACCCACGTCGTACGCCGACTTCCTGCAGCAGCGCCTCGAGATCAACTACTTCGCCGCCTGTTGCCTCATCCCCGAGACCAACGGCGTCGCGTTCCTGCAGCAGGCGAAGAAGGAACGCAATCTGGCCGTCGAGGACTTCCGCGATGCGTTCGGTGTCACGCACGAGGCTGCGGCGATGCGGATGACGAACCTCATGACGCAGCATCTCGGCATCCGTCTGCACTTCCTGCGCGTCGACGGATCCGGTGCCATCTCACGGGTGTACGAGAACGACGACCTCCCCCTGCCGATGGATGTCACCGGTGCCGTTGACGGCCAGATCGCCTGCCGCAAGTGGTCGGCCCGTGCCGCCTTCTCGGAGCAGAACCGCACGACCGAGCACTACCAATACACCGACACCCCCGCGGGCACGTTCTGGTGCGCCACGCAGACCGGTACGACAGCCGACGGCGAGTTCTCGATCAGTGTGGGGGTTCCGTTCGACGATGCCCGCTGGTTCCGCGGCCGTGAGACCACCAAGCGTGCGGTCTCCACCTGCCCCGACGAAGCCTGCTGCCGCCGAGCACCCGCGGAGCTCACGTCGCGGTGGGAGGGCAAGGCCTGGCCGAGCGCCCGCGTGCACATGCAGATGTTCACGCCGCTCCCCCGTGGCAACTTTCCCGGCGTCGACGACTCCGAGGTGTACGCCTTCCTCGACCGTCACGCCTGAGGCAGCATCCGTGGCTCGCCCCCAAGAAGTGGGCGCAGATTGTCGTCTCGATGCGATAAGTGGGCGCAAACTGTCGCCTCAGGCCCTGCAAACGACAATGGGAGCCCATCTTTTTCCGCTGGGACCGCGCGCGAGGAACACGTAGTGATGCTCGAGAGGCCGGCATGGGCTCCTCCCCACACCTGAGTTCAGCGCGGGATGACACGAGTTGCCTGAACGGCCAGCCACGTGCACGGCTCGTCCAGGATGCTGAACGGATGCCGCGCCGCCACGCCCCGCTTCCTTCGACGCTGTCCACCCCCTTCGCCTATGCCGAGGCCCGAGCGATGGGTGTGACCGCCGGGCGGCTGCGCGGGTCCGATCTCGAGCGGCCGTTCCACGCCACTCGCATTCTCCCCGACCCTGCGACACGCTCCGCGTTCGCGGGTCCGCAAGCGATCGACGCTCGCGTTCGCGCCCGGGTACTCGAGCGAGCCCGCGCATACAGTCGTGTGATGAGCCGGCGAGGGTTCTTCACGGGGATGACGGCAGCGGCGCTTCTCGGGTGCCCGCTGCCCGACGGCTTCGACCCTGACGCGGACCTGTCGGTTGGCACGATGCACCCGCATCGGGCAGCGCGAGCCCGAGGCGTGGCCGGCTTTCAGACGCGCGAGCACCTTGCGCACGTGATGGATGTCGGAGGCTTGCGCGTGACGACTCCTGCGTCGACTTGGGCGATGGTCGGCGGGGAGCTTTCGGAACGGTGGCTCGTGATCATGGGGGATCACTTCGTGCGCGTTCCTCGCGACCATCGAGGTCGCGCGATGCCGAACGCGCGACTGGCCACGCCCGCACAGCTGGAGGCAGCAGCACTCGCGCCAGGGAGGCGGCATCGCAAAGCGCTCGTTCGTGCCCTGACGTCGGTGCGCGTCGGTAGTGCCTCCCGGCTCGAGACGGAATATCGGCTGGATGCCGAGGCCGCGCGACTGCCCCACATGGATCTGGATGTCGAGGTCCGCGGTGCAGACGGAGCGCTGATAGCCATTGTCGACGGCATGCACCGAGCGTTCGACCTGATCGTCGAAGTCGAAGGCGATCACCACCGGACAGATCGCGCGCAGTGGAATCGCGACATCGACAGAACGGCGGCACTGGCGGCGCAGGGGTGGGAGGTCGTTCGCCTCACCTCACGACGCATTCGAGACGGGAGCGCGACGTCGGTGGTTCGAAGCGCCCTCCACCGCCATGGATGGTCGGGACCGCGGGGCCACTAACAGCGTCGCTCCGCGCACGGCGACACGACGGCATCTGTGGGAGGGTGGATCCGTGCGCGCCTGGCTGATCCGATTCGTGACGCTTTACGTCTTCGACGTCGCCGTCCTGCTGCTGATCGGACTGATCATGCCGCAGGTCTCGGTCGGCTGGTCGGTGCTGTGGGCGGCAGTGGTGCTCGCGCTGGCGACGATCTGGGTCAAGCCTGCCTTGCGACGCTGGCTGGGAGGACGCGCCGAGCGGTCGAGCCGTGACCTCACCCGGGCTGGCACGAAACTCGTTCAGGCGGGCGTCGTGCTCGTCGTCGCCGCGATCGTCTGGATGCTCGTCGTGGTGCTGTCCGGCGTCGATGTCGCGGGCTTTTTCTGGGGGTGGATCACGCCCCCAGTGCTGCTGGCCATCGCGTGGCTCATCTATGACGCGATCGACGACCGGCTCGAGGCGCAGACCGGTCGCCTCTGGGACTCTGCCCGACGCCGGCCGTAGCTCACTCGCCTCCGCCGGCGCCGCCGTCTGAACCCGCATCAGCATCGGATGCGTCACCCTGCGCGTCGGCATCGCCCGCGGATTGGGCGGCAGCCACGCCATCCGGACCGTTGCGCAGCCACGCGAAGACGAAGATCACGAGCCCGGCGATGAGCGCCGCGATGACCCACAGCACGATCAGATAGTCCACCCAGGATCCGATGGGTGGTGACCCGGGAAAGAAGTTTCGCAGCGGAATCGTGGCGAAAAGCATCGCCCCGATCCACCCGAGCATCGTCACCTCGATCTTTCGCCTGCCGCGATACACCGTGATGGCAGCTGTCAGCACCAGAACTGGCGCGATCACCATCAGCGTCAACAGCACCAGTCCGAATGCGACAGTCGATGCCGCCCGCGTGATCGTGAACTGGACCCCGAGGAGCGTGATCGTGCCGTCCTCGGTGACCACCGACACAGTCGACACCGCCTCCGCAACGACGTTCCATCCCGGGACACGACCGTCTGCCGTCAGGACGTAGGGAATCGGTACCCCCTGACCGTCGGCATCAACGCGCATCGGCGCGATCAGGGTCTCGGCGGTGTAACGGTCGAATGGCCACTGCTCGATGAACCCGTCGAGCGTCAGTGCAACCGTTTCGGCGCCGACGACCTCGTCGGCGCCATATTCGATCGTGCGCGCCCCATTGGTTCCCGTGACGAGCACGTGCACAGCTTCGTCCATCGAGAAGTCGTCGGATGAGTACGATCCCAGATCGGTGGGGTTGATGCGCACCGACATGGTGCTCGCCGCCCCATCGATGTCGACCGGTGTCAACGTCAACTCCAGCGGCACACCCTCGCCACCGCTGGAGGCTTCGGCATGCTCGATCCGACCCCCGGCCGCGTACAGGACGATGACGACGACGTAGAGCAGCGCGATCGCGAGAACTCCCCCGATCACGCCGATGCTGCGGGCACGGGAGCGCGCACGCGGTCGAGAAGTCACGGCGACATTGTGCCAGAGCGCAGCGACGAGGGCGTGACGCTTGTCACGACGGCGTTTTAGGGCAGCTCCGCCAGTGACCCCCGCGCGTGCGTGATGCGTCGCTCGGCTCGTCGCAACTCGCCCTCGGACGTCGATTCCGCCTCTCCGGATCCAGCCGAGTGGGCGGCGACGAGATCGAGGTTTGCACGCAGGTTCACAAGCGCCCCTCCGAGCCCCGCTCGCAGCGCCTCGCGAGCAACGGCAAGGTCGGCATCCAGGTGGTGATTGCCCACCCGGCCCAGCACGTCGAGCTCGGCGACGAGGGCGATACCCACCTCGCCCACCTCCACGGACGAACGCGCACCGTCCACCGCGGCGCGGAGCAGACGGGATTCGCGGGCGGGATCCTCGGTTGGAAGAGCGAGGGCCGCGCCCAGCGCGACGGATGCCTCACTGTCGGCATCCGATGCGTGCAGCGCACGCGTTCGAAGGACCAGGAGTCGCCGACCCGAAGCTTTCGCCTCGTCGCTGCCGGGAGTGTATTCGGCAACCATGCGCAGCAGGCCGGCCGCGAGGGCGAGCATCACCGCGCTCGCAGAACCACCGCCGGGAGCGCCCGTCGCCTCGCCGAGGCGGTCCAGCCACTGCTCGAGCGGAATCGACGCCCGCGCGTCGCTCGGATCAGCCTCTGCCATGATCGCTAACCGCCCGGTCAGCTCGCCAGACGCTCGGCGGTCTCGACGACGTTCGCGACAAGCATCGCGCGGGTCATCGGTCCGACGCCCCCAGGGTTGGGCGAGAGCCAACCGGCGACCTCCGCCACGGCGGGATCGACATCTCCGGCAAGTTTCGCGCGCCCGGATTCGGTGGTCCCGACCCGGGTCACGCCGACATCCAGCACGGCAGCGCCGGGCGCGATCCACTCGGGCTTAACCAGGTGCGGCTGCCCGACGGCGGCGACCACGATGTCGGCCCGTCGAACCTGAGCCTCGAGGTCGGGGGTGCGCGAGTGGGTGAGGGTCACTGTCGCGTCAGTGCCCTTGCGAGTCAACAGAAGACCGAGCGGGCGACCGACGGTGATACCGCGGCCGATGACAGTGACGTGCTTTCCCGCTACCTGAACCCCATGACGGGTGAGGAGCTCGATGATCCCGGCGGGCGTGCACGGCAGCGGCGCCGGAACCGCGGTGGCGGGGTCGACGCCCAGCACGAGCCGGCCGAGGTTCGTCGGATGCAGGCCGTCGGCATCCTTGTCCGGGTCGATCAGTTCCAGGATCGCGTTCTCATCGATGCCCTTGGGCAGTGGCAACTGCACGATGAAGCCGGTGACGGCGGGGTCCGCGTTGAGCGCACGGACAGCATCCGCGATCTCGTCCTGCGTCGCCGTCGCGGGCAGCTCGACAGCGATCGATGCGACACCGACCTCCGCGCAGTCGCGGTGCTTGCCGGTGACGTAGGAGCGCGAGGCGCCGTCATCGCCGACGAGCAGAGTACCCAGGCCCGGCACGATGCCCCGCTCCGCGAGGGCAGCGACGCGGTCACGCAGCTCCCCCTTGATCGCGGCGGCTGTCGCGGTGCCATCGAGCAGTTGTGCAGTCATTCGCGTCTCCTGTCGTCATCCCGCGACATCCGCGTCCCGGGACGGATAACTACGTCCATAGGTATTCTACGGATGCCGGGTCCCGTCAGCCAGAGCCGGCTGCCGAAGCCCCGCCCACCGTTGGCCACGGGCCCGTGCACGCCGTCCTTACTGCGACAGCCCCGGGTAGAGCGGGAAGGCTTCGGTCAGCGTCGCGACGCGCGCACGCAGGGCATCGATATCGGGGTTCGGCAGCAACGCGAGCGCGATGATGTCGGCAACCTCGGCGAACTCGGCGTCCCCAAAACCGCGAGTGGCAAGCGCCGGCGTCCCGATCCGAAGACCGGAGGTGACCATCGGCGGGCGCGGGTCATTGGGGACGGCGTTGCGATTGACGGTGATCTGGATCTCGTGCAGCAGATCCTCCGCCTGCTTCCCATCGATCGCCGCGTTTCGCAGGTCGACCAGCACGAGGTGCACGTCGGTGCCACCGGATCTGACGGCGATGCCGGCATCTGCGACATCGCGCTGGGCGAGCCGGTCGGCGAGGATCTTCGCACCGCGGACCGTGCGCTGCTGCCGCTCCCGGAACTCCGGGGTCGCAGCCAGCTTGAAGGCCGTCGCCTTCGCCGCGATCACGTGCATGAGGGGGCCGCCCTGCTGCCCCGGGAAGACCGCCGAGTTGATCTTCTTCGCGATCGCTTCGTCGTTGGTCAGGATGAATCCCGAGCGGGGCCCGCCGATGGTCTTGTGCACGGTGGATGACACCACGTGCGCGTGCGGCACGGGTGAGGGGTGCACGCCGCCGGCCACGAGCCCGGCGAAGTGAGCCATGTCGACCCACAACAGCGCGTCGACCTCGTCGGCGATCTCGCGGAAGCGCGCGAAGTCCAGCTGGCGTGGGTACGCAGACCATCCCGCGATGATGACCTGCGGACGGTGTTCGAGCGCGAGGCGGCGCACCTCGTCCATGTCGATCAGGCTCGTCTCG
>NZ_DBHD01000175.1:0-69487 GCF_002296025.1 Microbacterium sp. UBA837 | reverse complement strand
GCACCATGCTCGTGTCCCCCATGGGCGTGCCCGTGCGTGTGGTCGTGCCCGGAGTGGTCGTGGTCGTGGTCGTGGTCGTGGTCGTGGGACATGGTGTGTCTCCTTCTCGAGCGATGGCTAGGCCTGGACGGGCGCGGGCTCTCGGGTGGCGGGGGCGCCGGCACGGGTTGGGGTGGGCAGGGGGCGGAAGCGGCGCAGGCGGAGGCTGTTGGTGACGACGAACACGCTGCTGAACGCCATTGCCGCGGCGGCGAGGATGGGGTTGAGCAGGGCGAGCATCGCGACCGGGAGGGCGGCGACGTTGTACGCGAACGCCCAGAACAGGTTCCCCTTGATCGTGCCCAGGGTGCGGCGGGCCAGCCGGATCGCGTCCGGGACCAGCACGAGGTCGCCGGAGACGATGGTCAGGTCCGCGGCGGTGATGGCCGCGTCGGTGCCGGTGCCCATCGCGATCCCCAGGTCTGCCGCAGCGAGGGCTGCGGCGTCGTTGACGCCGTCGCCGACCATCGCGACCACCCGGCCCGCGGCCTGCAGGTCGCGGATGGTGTCGAGCTTGCCCTGCGGGGTGACCCCGGCACGGACGTCCTCGATCCCGGCCTGGTCGGCGATCGCCCGCGCGGCGCCGGGGTTGTCGCCGGTGAGCAGGATCGGGGTCAACCCGAGCTCTCGGAGCCGTGCGACCGCCTCACGGCTGGTGGGTTTGATGGTGTCGGCGACGCTGATCGCCCCGCGCACCTGCCCGTCCCACGCCACCACCGTCACCGTCGCCCCCGCCGCCTCGTCCGCCGCGATGGTCGCGGCGAGGTCGGTAGGGACGGGAAGTGCCCATTGGGTGGTGATCCAGGAGGCGCGGCCGGCGGCGACCAGGCGGCCGTCGACGATGCCCTGCACCCCCTGCCCGGCCACCGCGGCGAACGACTCCACGGCCGCGAGCGGCCTGCTGGCGGCCGTGGTGATGGCGCGGCCGATGGGGTGCTCGGAGCCATGCTCGAGCGCCGCTGCGACCTGCACCAGCTCCGCCTGATCGGTGCCGGGAGTCGGATGCGTAGCCGTGACGGTCATGGTGCCGGCGGTGATGGTGCCGGTCTTGTCCAGCACGACGGTGTCGATGCGGCGGGTCTGCTCCAGCACCTGCGGGCCGCGGATCAGGATGCCCAGCTGCGCGCCCCGCCCGGTGCCGACCAGCAGCGCCGTCGGCGTCGCCAACCCGAGCGCGCACGGGCACGCGATGATCAGCGTCGTCACCGCGGCGGTGAACGCGACCTCCGGGGAAGCCCCGACCAGAAGCCACACCGTGAACGCGACGATCGCGAGGGCGATGACGATCGGGACGAAGATCGCGGAGACCCGGTCGGCGAGGCGCTGCACCTGCGCCTTCCCCGTCTGCGCCTCCTCCACCAACCTGGCCATCCGCGCCAGCTCCGTGTCCGCGCCGACCCGGGTGAGCTCCACCAGCAGCCGGCCGCCGGTGTTCACCGTCGCGCCGACCACCTTCGAGCCGGGGGCGACTTCGACGGGGACGGACTCGCCGGTGAGCATCGACTCGTCCACCGCGGAGACACCCTCGGTGACGACACCGTCGGCGGGGATCTTCTCCCCCGGCCGCACCACCACGATGTCGCCGGGCACCAGCTGGGCGACCGGGACGCGCTGCTCGACACCCGTGCGGAGGACGACGGCGTCTTTCGCGCCCAGCTCCAACAGGGCGCGCAGAGCCTCCCCGGATTGCCGCTTCGCGCGGGTCTCCAGGTAGCGGCCGAGGAGGATGAACACCGTCACCAGGGCGGCGACCTCCAGATACACCTCGTGGCCGCCGGACTGCGGGGTGCCGACGAAGGTGACGCTCATCCGCATCCCGGGCATGCCGGCGCCGCCGAAGAACAGGGCATACAGGGACCAGCCGAACGCGGCCAGCACGCCGAGGCTGATCAGGGTGTCCATCGTCGCGGCGCCGTGCCGGGCGTTGATCGCCGCGGCACGGTGGAACGGCCACGCCCCCCACACCACCACCGGGGCCGCCAGGGTCAGGGTCAGCCACTGCCAGTAGGTGAACTGCAGCGCCGGGATCATCGACAACACCGCCACCGGCACCGCCAGGATCGCCGAGACGATCAGCCGCTGCCGCAACGACACCAACTCCGCATCCTGCGGCGTGGTCTTCTCGTCGGGGGTGTCGACGGGTGGGGCGGGGACGGATGCCCCGTACCCGGCCTGCTCGACCGCCGCGATCAGCTCCTCCACCGGCACCGGGGACTCGGCGTGCACGCGGGCCTTCTCGGTGGCGAAGTTGACCGTCGCCGCCACCCCGGGCAGCTTGTTCAGCTTCCGCTCCACCCGGGTCGCGCACGACGCGCAGGTCATCCCGGTGATGTCGAGATCGACATCCGTCGTCGTCGTGGTCATGACGCTGAGGCGAGGCTGTAGCCGGCCTCCTCCACCGCCGCCCGCACCCGCTCCGCATCCACCGGCGTCGCGCTGGACACCGTCACCGTGGACACACCGCCGGCGTGCAGATCGACCGCGACGTCGGAGACACCGTCGATCGCGGAGACCTCCTCGGTGACGCTACGCACGCAGTGCGCGCAGGTCATCCCCTCCACCAGGAACTGCGCCGACACGGTCTCGCCCGCCGCCGTCTGCTGCGCCGGTGCGCCGGTGTCGGTGGCTGCCGTGGCGTGGGAGGTGGGGCTGCAACAGGCGCAGCCACCGCCGGTGCTGGTCGCCTGCAGGCCGAGGTCCTGGAATCCCTGTCCGGTCATGATGTGCTCCCTTCAAGAGCCTTGTGTGAATGTGAGTAGAGGGTGTCTTAGGAGCGCACGAGGCGGGCGATGGCGGCGTTGGCCTCACGGAGCTTCTCCTCCGCAACCGGGCCGCCTTCCGCGGTGGCCTGCGCGACGCAGTGCCCGAGGTGGTCTTCCAGCAGGGTCAGCGCCACTGATTCCAGTGCTTTGGTGATCGCGGACACCTGGGTGAGGATGTCGATGCAGTACGCGTCCTCGTCGACCATCCGCGCGATCCCCCGTACCTGCCCCTCCGCGCGTCGCAGCCGCGCCAGCAGCGCCTGCTTGTCGTCCACATATCCGTGTGCCATCTCGCACCTCCTCACCCCAATCTAGCATACCCGCTAGGGGTATGGGGTGTAGGGTGTGAACATGACCGGCGTTCGGCATCCTCACCCCGCTCACGGGTCCGGCTGGCATGTGCTGACCGGGGGTCCGAGCTCGGGGAAGACCACGACGGTGAACCTGTTGCACGCCCGGGGGTATGCGACGACGATGGAGCATGCCCGCCACTACATCGACCTGCAACGGATCAGCGGGCGCAGCATCCGGCAGATCCGGGACAGGCAGGCGCAGTTCCAGCGCGCGGTCGTGGCGATGCAGATCCAGCAGGAGCGTGACCTGGACCCGGCGCAGACGGTGTTCCTGGACCGGGCCCTGCCGGACTCGCTGGCCTACTACCGGTTCCTCGGCATCGACCCCGACCCCGCGCTGCGGGACGCGGTCACCCAGGCGCGGTACGCGACCGTGTTCCTGCTGGACCTGCTGCCGCTGGCTCCCGATTACGCGCGCACCGAGGACGCGGCCGCGCAGCAGCGCCTCCACGAGCTGATCGGGCAGGTGTATCGGGAGCTGCCGTTCCCCGTGGTCACCGTCCCCGCACTGCCACCGGACGAGCGTGTCCAGTTCATCCTCGACCGGACCCGCTGACCGAGAAGAAAGGGGGATGTGATGGGTGAGGGTCGTCGCGGCCGGTACCGGCAGATCGGTGCGGTGTTACGCCGGCACGGGCTGGGCGTCGCCGCCGGAATGATCGGTCTGGGCGGGCTGGTCCCGTTCCATCGTGGCGCGTTCGGGCACACTCCGCAGCAGACCCCGTACACGAACCCGGAGCACGTGCGGGTGGCGTTGGAGGAGCTCGGGCCGACCTTCATGAAGCTGGGGCAGCTGCTCTCCACCCGCCACGACCTTCTCCCCCAGTCGTGGATCGCCGAGTTCACCAAGCTGCAGGACGCGGCCGCCCCGGCACCGTGGGAGCAGATCGTGCAGGTGTTGCGGGACGAGCTCGGCGCGGACCCGGAGGAGGTGTTCGCTCGGTTCGACCGGGTGCCGTTGGCGGCGGCGTCCATCGGGCAGGCGTATGCGGGCACCCTGCACGACGGCACCGATGTGGTCGTGAAGGTACGCCGCCCCGGGGTCGTTGAGCAGGTCAACGAAGACCTCGACATCCTCCGTGACCTTGCCGACCGTGCACACCGCCGCTGGGACACGGTCCGCCGGTACGACCTGCCCGGCCTCGTGGACGAGTTCGCCCGCACACTGCGCGCTGAGCTCGACTATCTTCAGGAGGCCCGCAACGCCGAACGGTTCGCTCAAGATTTCGCAGGCTCCCCGCAGGTGCGGATCCCGCGGGTGCTCGGGGAGACGAGCACGTCCCGGGTGCTCACGCTGGAACGGGTGGGCGGCCTGCGGATCGACGACCTGGCCGGAATGGACGCCGCCGGTATCGACCGGGCGGCGTTGGCGCGTCGGGGCGCGGACCTGGTGCTCACGATGGTGTTCGAGCACCGGTTCTTCCACGCCGACCCGCACCCCGGGAACATGTTCGTCCAACCCGACGGGTCCCTCGCACTGATCGACTTCGGAATGGTCGGCGAGCTGCGCGAACAGACCACCGACCACCTCGCCGGCATGCTGCTCGCCTTCGCCCGCGACGACCCGGACGCGCTCACCAGCGCCCTCATCGGCCTGGCCGGCGCCGGGGAAGTCTCCGACCGGGCCGGGCTGCGCCACGAGCTCACCGGGTTCCTCGGCCGTTACCGGGGCCGTTCCCTGTCGGAGATCAGCCTCGCCGGCATGTTGCGGCAGCTGCTGGACATCCTGCAACACCACCAGCTGCATCTCCCCCAGGAGACCGCGCTGCTGTTCAAGGTGCTGATGATAGCCGAGGGCACCGCCGCGCTACTGGACCCCGACTTCCAGATGCTGAACGCGTTGCAGCCCTACGCGGAGCACCTCACCCGCGCCCAGCTCTCCCTGTCCGCGCTCGCCCGGCGGTGGGCGCGGGCAGGTGCTGACACCAGCGCGCTCCTCGAGGAACTGCCCGCCACCCTGCGCCGGCTGCGGAATGTCATCGAAGACGGCGGGTTCCAGGTGCACCTGCGCGCGGCCGAACTCGAGCCGCTCGTCGAACGGGCCGAACGCATCGGCAACCGGGTGATCGCCGGGGTCATCGCCGCAGCCCTCATCAACGGCATCGGCACCCTTGTCGGCGGGAACGCCCGCTGGCGGCCCCGGCAAGGCGCCCTCCTCGGTGCCGGCGCCGGCATGATCAGCGCACTCGGCGGCTACCTGCTGTGGACCATGCGCCGCCGCCCCCGCCGCTAAACCCTGAGCCCCCTGCTCACCCTACGGAAGGACACCATCATGGACACGATCAATGTCGGAGTGAACGGGTACGGGGTCATCGGCAAACGTGTCGCCGACGCCGTCCGCGCCCAACCCGACATGCACCTGGTCGGAGTCGCGGACATCGTCACCGACTGGCGCATCAAGTCCGCCGCGAACCGGCTGCCGGTGTTCGCCTCCACGTCCGAAGCAGAGCAGGCGATGCAGGAGGCGGGCCTGACCGCCCGCGGGAGCCTGGACGACCTGCTCGAGCAGTGTGACGTGATCGTCGACACCACCCCCAAACACGTCGCCGCCGGGAACCTGCCCCGCTACCAGGCGGCGGGAGTGAAGGCGATCGTGCAGGGCGGGGAAGCACACGAGACCACCGGGCACTCCTTCGTCGCCCAAGCCAACTACACCACCGCCCTCGGCCGAGACAGCACCCGGGTGGTGTCCTGCAACACCACCAGCATCGTCCGCGTCCTCGGCGCGCTCGACGACGCCGGGCTGCTGCTACGCGCCCGCGGGGTCCTCATCCGCCGCGCCACCGACCCGTGGGAATCGCACCTGGGCGGGATCATGAACACGATGGTCCCCGAACCTGTCATCCCCTCCCACCAAGGTCCCGACGCGCGCACCGTGCTTCCCGGACTGGACGTGGTCACCATCGCCGCCAAGGGCGCACACACCCAAACCCACAACCACTACTGGACCCTGCAACTGACCCGCCGCGCCTCCCGCGACGAGATCCTCGACGCGTTGCGCGCCGCGCCCCGCATCGCGTTCATCCGCATGTCCGACGGGCTCGTCGCCCTCAACTCCACCATCGAGCTGATGCGCGACCTCGGCCGGCCCCGCGGGGACATGTGGGAAGTCGCCGTCTGGGAAGACCTCCTCACCGTCGACGGCGACGAGGCCTACCTCACCTACCAGGTCTACAACGAAGCGATCGTCGTGCCCGAGACCATCGACGCGATCCGCGCGCTCACCGGCACCACCACCGACCCCGCCGCCTCCATCCGCCGCACCGACGAGAGCCTCGGCATGCGACACGACTTCCTCACCCCGGAGCACCCATGACCACCCGGCATGCGGGGCCGCCCCGCACGGGACGGGTCTGGATGTGGGTGATCATCGCACTGGCGGTCGCCGGGATCGCGCTCTACCTGATCATCGACCACTGGACTCACCTCGCCGCAGCCGCCCCCTACGCCGGCATCATCGCGATCGCCGCGATTCACCTGTTCGGCCACCGCGGACACGGAAGCCACGGAGGGCACGGCGACCCCGGACACGACCACGAACAGCGACACCCCCGCACCGCGGACGACACAGACCCGCCCCCGACCGACCCCGCATGAACACACCCGCTGTTCCCGGCGCCGATCGGCGCGCCCCGCGCCCCTGGCGGATGCTGTGGATCACCTTCGCGTGGGGATCCTGCTTCGTCGCGATCAGCGTCGGGCTGCAAGACGCCCCGCTCCTCTGGCTCGCAGCACTGCGCGCCCTCGTCGCCGGTGCCGCTCTGCTGATCCTCACTGTCATCCGCCGCGCGCCCGTCCCCCGCGAGGTACGCAGTTGGACGCTGATCGGCGTGCTCGGCGTCGTGAACGTCGCCATCGCCTACGCCGCCATGTTCGGCGGCACCATCGGCCTGACAACGGGCGTCGCGTCCGTGCTGGCCAACGTCCAGCCCGTCCTCATCCTGCTGCCCGCCTGGTGGCTCTACCGCGAACGTCCCTCCCTGCGATCGGTGGCCGCGATGCTCACCGGGCTCGCCGGACTCCTGCTCATCGTGCTGCCCGCCGGCGCCGGGACCGGGGCATGGCTGTCCCTCACCGCCGCCGCCGCCGTCACCGCCGGCACCCTCATCAGCCGCGCCGTGCGCGCCGACCCGTTCCTCGTCGCCACCGTGCAGCTGCTGCTCGGCGGCGGGATCCTCCTCGTCGCCGCCGCGATCGTCGAAGGTCCGCCGGTCATTGAATGGACGCCGGGATTCGTGCTCTCCCTGCTGTGGATGTCCCTGGCCGGCACCGCCGCGACCACCGTCGCCTGGTACGCGGAGACGCAACGGTCCCGGCTCGACATCCTCACAACATGGACGATCCTCGTGCCCGTCTTCGGGATCGTCCTGTCCGTCGGGCTCTTGCAGGAGACCCAGAGCGTGCTCGGCTGGACCGGCACCGCCATCGTGATCGGCTCCGTCGCCCTCCTCACCATCCCCGGCAGACACGCTGACCGCGCGTCCCGTCGGCTTGAAGGTTGAGCGCCCGCCTGCCACACCCGGCGTCCGGCAGACGGACGTCGCACAGTCAGGAGACGGGCCGGGCCGCCCACGGGGTGGTCCCGCGGGGTTTGACGAACCCCAGGATCATCACCACGACCAGCACGACCAACGCCGCGACCGCGTCCACCATCAGCTGCAGCCGCACCGCGGAGAAGTCCATACCGACCTGGAGGGACGCGTGCGCGGCGGTGTCGGCCACCCCGGTGTGCAGCACAAGAGCGCCAGTCGCGACCACGGTGAGCACCAGCTTGAACAGCACCCAGTAGTGACGGGTCAGCCCCCACCGCGTCACCAGCGACACCCCGATCCCGGTCAGCAGCGACAACCCGGCCAGCGGCACCACCGCCCACCACATGGTCACCTGCAGCGCCGCGTACACACCCGCCCAGATCCGCGCGTCCGGCGACGCCCAGCCGGCGGCCGCCACGACCAAGAACACGGCCACGGACCCCGCCCACCCGATCGAAAACACGACATGCAACGCCCGCAACACTGACCGCAGCCGACGACCGGACGCGCCCATCAATGCATCCCCGCCATCCCGTTGCCGGTCAGATGCAGCACCACGAACGCCCCGGCGGCCAGCAGCACCAGGACTCCCCCGACGATCACCCAGCGGGGCACCGGACTCGGTTTCGACATCACGGCTTTATCTATACACACTGTTGCATACAGGTCAAAGCGTCTCGTTCCTGATAAGGTAGGGGAGTGCCCAAGCTGTGGAGTGACACCATCGTGGAACATCGCTCCGCGGTGCGGGACGCGATCCTCGACGCTACCGGTCGGCTCGTGCACCGGGACGGCCTGACCGGACTCACCATGACCGCCCTCGCCGAGGCGAGCGGGGTGGGCCGGGCGACGCTGTACAAGTACGTGCCCGACGTCGCCGCCGCTCTCACCGCGTGGCAGGAGCGCGAGATCGGACGCCACCTGCAGCGCCTGCGAACCATCGCACAGGAGAGCCCGCCGGAATCCCGGCTGTCCGACGTGCTGCTCGCCTACGCCCGGCTGCGCCGGCACCGGCACGGCGACGACGACGACGATGCACTCCACGGCACTATCCGGCTCGCACCCGCCGAATCCGAGCTCACCGCGCTCGTGCAGGAGATCATCGACGACGACACCCGGGCAGGAACAACCCGCACCGACCTCTCGCCGCAGGAACTCGCCGCGTACGCGGTCGGCGCGATCGGCGCCGCCGCGGCGTTGCCCGACACGACCGCCGTCTCACGACTCGCCACGCTCGTCGTCGCCACCATCCGGCAAGACGCCGAGGAGTGAGCAGACCGACCGTCGTTCACGCGGTCAGGAGCAATATCAGGGCACGTTGTGGCCGGCGGCCTGGATGAGGACGTACCACTCGGCTCTCGTGAGCGGGATGTCGGAGCCTTGGGCCGCGTCGGCGCCGCGCTACGGGGTGGTGGTGCCGAGCACGACCTGGATGTTCGCGTGGCGCCGGGTGATCCACGCGGTGGCGACCGCGATCGAGGTCACCACATACTTCGCGGCGAGCCGGTCGAGCTCCGCGTTCAGCTCGGGGTAGTCGAGCGAGTCGAGGAAACACGCCGCCGTGGAAGCCCTTCTGAAACGGAGACCACGCCTGCAGCGTGATGTCGTTGATCCTGGCGTAGTCGGCCCGGCCGCCGCCGTCGCGGGTGATGGAGTCGTCGTAGTCGGTCATGTTCGACGAGAGGCCTTGCGCGATCAGGACGGCGTGTTCCTATCGACAGCTGCACCTGGTTGGCCACGATCGGCTGCCTCACCGCCGTCTTCAGCAGGTCGATCTGACGGGGGCGTGGTTGGAAACCCCGAAGTGACGGACCTTCGCCGACGACTCGAGGTGATCGAACGCGCGGGCGACCTCCTCGGGCTCGACGAGCGCGTCGGGGCGGTGCAGGAGCAGCACGTACCCGTGAAAACCGTCATCTCGGTGTGGAACCTACACAGGGATACTGATCGTAGGGACGACCGAATCCGCGCTCGAGGACCCCACCTGAACCCCACGTCGGCGGTGGGGTCGAGCTCGCGGGCGCGCAGCACGGCGAGAAGTTCTCCTCGAGGTCGATCACCGACGCAACGAGACTCTCCCCCGGAATCGTGCATCCACTCATCCAGTAGCTTCGCCGCGCGAACTTCATCGAGCTCGTCGAGCGAGTGCCCGGCGAACGCACCCTCCTCTACCGCGTACGCGAGAACCCCTGGTGGGACGCCGCGAGCCAGTATGTCGACGACGCTCCCGCGGTCGAGGAACGCTCCGCGTCCTAGATCTGGCCATCCGGGGGTCGCGGCCGTGGCCGATAGACGCGCGACGTAGGTGTTCGTCGGCCGCAGAACCGAGGCGTACGCGCCGCCGAGCTGTGAGACGTAAACGCGCGCGCCCCCGTCTCATCAGTCGCGCCGGACCGCCGATCGTCCACGGCAAATGGCAGAGATGCCAAGTGCCTGCCAACTACCCGTGGAATATGTCATTTCGGCGTGGAACCTACATGACGGCCAGACGTACCGCACCAGCCTCGCCCATCTCGCCGGCGACCTGCATCAACTCATTCTTTGCGTAAATGCAAAGTAGTCCGGCCGATATCGCGGTTTACGCAAGGATCATCGGGATCCGACATGGAACCTACACCTATTGTAGGTTCCAGCTCGAGATGGCATGAAACCCCACGATTCCACGGTAGTTGGCAACGGATTCAGGGCCAGGATTCCACGCGATATGGCACATTCCTACGCATGGCAAAGAGGATCCTGTGTAGCTCTCAAGCGACTGTCGGTGATCGCAAGACGCATGCCCGGCACCTATCACCCGGCAGGATCGCTACAGTGCACGCAGTCGAATCCACCGGTCCATCGTCCGGCAGCTGAACGCAGACCGAATCGCCCATGTACGGGGCGCGTCCTGTGAAGACGGAGTGCGCCCAGTGCCCGCCCTGCAGCCCGCTGCACTGGCCAAGGCGGCCGCCACACTATCGATCGTGGTCGCTGGAGGTGCCAACAACGCGACCGGTGTCGAACTCGGTAGAGCGATACGAAACTCACTCTCAGCGATCAGAGCGCGGAGTCGCCACAATCCGTGCGGCTGAACGACTCGCGAGTCTTGCCGCAGTTGCTAGGTCCTTACCAGCGCTAAGGTGTCCGGCGAGGGTTCCTGCGAAGGCGTCGCCGGCACCGGTCGTGTCGACGACCTGCACCGGGTCGGCAGGCACGAGGATTAGTTCGGATATGTCGCCTACATAGGAACCTTGGGCCCCATTGGTTACGACTACCGATAACGCGTGGGAAGTGAGTTCGTCGGCAAGTTCCCTGAATGTGGCACCGGTGGGCGTTCGCAGTAGCGCCGACGCTTCGGCGGCGTTGACGATGAGGGGATCCGCCGATCGCAGAAGGCTACGAATCGTTTGCGTTGGGGATGCATTGATCAGTCGGTCGAGTGGGCTCGGGTTCAGTATCCAGCGTGCGTTGTTCTGCTTGGCCCAGTGCGCTGTGGCGATGGCCGACTCGAGAGGTACCTCAAGTTGAGAAATGACGATTCGCGGGCGGAGGACTGCGAGGGCGGCAGTCGTATCGTCCGCGGTGAGGCTCTCGTTCGCGCCGGGGATCACCGTGATGCTGTTCTCTGCCCCATCGAACACATGCACGATGGCCACCCCTGAAGCCTCTCGAACGGAGTGGAGGAACCTCGTGTCGACGTGCACTTGATTCAGCGCGCGCCGCAGCTGATCACCTGCCGGGTCGTTCCCGACGGCCCCGACAAGAGCGGTCCGGACGATCGCTGCGGCAGCGACGGCTTGGTTCAGTCCCTTGCCCCCGGGGTAGGTAGATAGTCGCTTCCCCAGGACCGTCTCGCCCGGAGCTGGTGGTCGACGAACATGAACGACGTAGTCGAGGTTCGCGGATCCGACGACTGCCACGTCGGTGCTAGGCAAGCCTTCGATGAGAAACCTCCTATTGGATTGAGTCAACACTCGAAATGTCGAGTGGCTGCGCAAGGGCCTGGCATGGCTGGTGGGTCAGATCGACCGACGGCACTCTACGGGGTCAGCCGCGCCGGCGCTTGTGCACAGCCCCGTCGGCGTTCAGCGCACACGGAAACCTGCGAGGGTGTCGACGAGGAGTCCGGCGAATCTCGCTCGGTCGACGCTTTCCGCGACATGCGCGGACCCGATATGGGGCAGTACTTGGGACCCTCCGCCGAAGATGGTTCCTTGCGGGTCCCAACGGATCGGTCGTCCGCGCGCCACCGGATCGGCCAGGACGACGTCCACGGATGCGGTCTTCCAGGTGACCAGGCTCGGGTCGATGAGGCTGGCGATGACGAGGGGGTCATGCAGGTAGCAGCCGCCGAGCCCGAACCGGGAATCGGTATACCTCATCCAGGGCGAGGTCGTGGCCTTGAGGAATGCCTGCAGCGGGTCGTCCTCATCGAGCAGCTCGAGCTGCTGATGGGTGAGCAACGTCGTCGATGTGACATCGAAGGGGATCAGGGACAGGTCTGCCCCTGATGTCATGACGATGTGCGCGGCGTCCGGGTCGTATCCGAAGTTGAGCTCTTGCGGCAAGCTGTCCTGAAGGAACGCTCCGCCCATGACGGCGATGTGTTTGACGGCGCGAACGAATCCCGGATCGCGGCGGATCGCGGCGGCGATGTTGGTCAGAGGCCCCAATGCTGCGATCGTGATCTGACCCGGTGATGCCTTCACCGTGTCCACGAGGAAATCGACAGCCGTTCGAGTCGTTGTGTGCCCGGTGGGTGCGAGGAAGATGGAGCCGCCGTACTCGCTCTTCCAGGCCGTCGCGTCGCGCCTGTCGTCGAGCAGCGGCCTCCAGACCGTGTCGTCCCCGCCGGGAGGGTCGTCAGCGCCGACGAAGATCGGCGTATGCGTCTTCGCAAGAGATACGAGCTCCGCCGCGGATGCATAGCCGAGTTCCCGTGGCGTGTTCCCTGCGACGATCGTTATTCCGTCCACGTGCACGTCAGGGTGTGCGAGCGCAAGGGCTAGCGCGAGCCCGTCGTCCACGTCGGAGAACGGGACCCCGCTGCCCGGATCGCAGTCGATGATGAGATGGTGACGAAGGGTCATTCTTTCGTTCCGCTGGAGGCGAGGGAGTTGGTGAACTGCCGCTGGAAGACGAGAAGGAGAATCAGGGGCAGGGCGGCGGTAAGCAGTGCGCCGGCGAACATAGCGCCGAAGTCGATCTCCGCCTCACCGGCCAGGTCGGCGATCGCGATCGGGGCGACTTTCATCGTGGGGCTGGGGGCGATGATCAACGGCCAGAGGAACGACTGCCATTGAAAGACGAACAGGATCAGTCCCGCCCCCACGAGCGACGGGCGCGACAGCGGCAGGTAGATCGTCCAGAACACTCTGAGCCACGACGCGCCGTCGATGCGGGCGGCTTCGGACAATGACGGAGGTATCCCGAGAAAGAACTGTCGTAGGAGAAAGATCGCGAGCCCGTTGCCGATGCCCGGCAGGATCAGGCCCGCGTAGGTGTTCGCAAGACCCAGGTCACGGAACATCGAGGACAGCGGGATGGCAACCGCTTCGAACGGGATCAGGAAGCTCAATACCAGTGCCACGAACAGCGCGTTCTTGAGCGGAAAGTCGAACACTGCGAGCCCGAATGCTGCGAGCGACGCCACAGTCAGCCCGATCACGACAGTCACGGTCGTGACTATCACGCTGTTGAGTAGCGCGGGCAGAAAGGTACCCGACAAGAGAGTGGCATAGTTCTCGAGCGTGAGTTCTTTCGGCCAGAACGTGTGGACGGAGAGCGGGCTGAGGTACTGGAAGATCTCGCTTCCGGGGCGGAAGGACGAGATGAACGTATAGAAGAGGGGCAGCAGCGACACCGCGACGATGGGGAGCACAGCCAGCAGCAGCCACCGGCCGTATCGCCGTTCTCTGGCCGTCGAGACATCGAGGGTCATATCAGTCCTTCCCTGGGAGGAGGCGGAATTGGATGCCGACCACCACGACGACGATGAGCACCAGGATCGTGGTGGCAGCGGATGCTGCGGGCAGATCGCCGATCTGGTAGGCGCGTTCAAAGATCGTGTTCATGATGAGGTTGGTGGAACCCTCGGGGCCTCCTCGAGTGAGCTGCCGGACCGGCGCGAACACGAGGAAGTTCGCGACCGTGTCGGCCACGAGCACGAACAGAAGCGGGCGGCGCAGCCCTGGCAGCGTGATGTTCGTGAATCTCCGCCATGGACCGGCGCCGTCCAGTTGGGCCGCCTCGTACAGCGTCTCGGGAATGTCTTTGATGCCCGCGACGAGGAACGTCATCCAGTATCCGACGCCGACCCAGCTGCAGATGATAACGATGGACCACAGCGCCATGTCCGGGCTGGTGAGCCACGGGACGGCCGGAAGACCGAGTGCGACGAGCACACTGTTGAACGGGCCGTCGGGTCGGAAGAGCACGCCCCAGATGATCGCGGAGACGATCTGCGGGACCGCGACGGGAAGCAAGATGAACGTGCGCCAGAGGCCGACCAGGGGGACTGTCTGCGTCAGGAGCACGGCGAGAAGCAGCGCCAGGGCGATCTGGAGCGGGTTGATGACGACGGAAAAGAGGAGGGTCACCTTCAGCGATCCGATGAAGGTCGGATCACTGAAAAGCCGTTCGAATGTTCCGAAGCTGACATCCCCGCTTCGGCTAGTGAAGGAGCCGACCAGCGCCTCCACGGCAGGCCAGAGGCGGAGCAAGACGACTCCGACGACCGCGGGCGCCAGAAAGGCCAGGGCGGTCAGCGCGGACCGGCGTGTTCGGGTCCGTGAACGGGATGTGACGGTCCGGGTGACGGACATGTGCTGCTCTCCTCAGAGGGGTGGGGTCGGCTCAGCGGCCGACCCCACCCAATTCACCGGTACTGGGCGAGTTGGGATTCGAGTTGCTGTTGCGCTGAATCGAGGATGCCGCTCACGTCGCCACCGTTGCGGATGTCGGAAAACGCCTTGTTCATGACCGTTTCGAACTCCACGTATCCGATGCTGGAGGGACGATGCAGGGCGTGCTTTTCCGAGTCGACAGGGAAGAGGGAATCCATCGCCTTGGCAGGCTCGGGCGCGATCGCTTCCAGGCCGGCGATGAAGTCCGGATAGACGTCCTGGTTCACCGGGGGCAACGTGTAGATCTGGCTGATGAGGTTCCCGCCGTCCGTGGACATCGAGAGGAAGCGGCCGAACTCCTCCGCGGCGTCCTTATGTTCGCTGTAGGCGCTCACCCCGACTGCCCAGCTGTCCGTGGGTGTGTAGATCTCGCCGCCTGCGAAGTACGGCAGAGGGGCGACGCCCCACCCGTCAGCCAGCGGAGAGTCCTGGAACTGCTTGACTCTGGACGATGACGCCACGAAGTAGGCGATCTGACCGGTTGTGAACATCTCCGGCATCTGCGTCGCGTCCACTCCGATCGGCGCGAGACCACTCGTGTGAATCTGCTGATACCACTTCCCCCACTTCTTCCAGTCGTCCGAGTTGACGTCGGGGGTGAGATTGCCTTCCCCGCCGAGCCCGCTTGTCGCCCCGAAGGACTCGATGAGCGGCTGCAGCTGGTAGTAGCGGTCGACCTGCTCGAATCCGAGCCCGTACGCGGCTCCTGCCTCTTTGGCGCGCTGTGCGTCCGCGAGGACCTGTTCCCATGTCAGTCGTGACGAATCGTCGCTGGACGGCGGGGTGATGCCGGCCTGCTCCAGCAGCGCCTTGTTGTAGAGCAGGAATCCGTCTGAGGACCAGAGCGGGTACGAGTACTGCTTGCCCTCCCACGTCACCGACTGGACGCCAGGCTCGGAAAGGCTCACCGGGGGATCTGCGAAGTCGCTGCTCACGTCCAGCAGATATCCGTCGGTGACCATGGCGGGCAGACGGGGCGGGTCGACTGCGATCACATCGATCGAGGTGTCTCCGGAGCCGAGGCGGGCCTGCGTCTGGGAGACCAGCTGGTCAAAGGGCACCGACTCGGAGGACACGGTGATGTTGGGGTGGGCGTCTTCGAAGGCCGCGATCGCGTCGTCGAATCCTTCCCCGAAGATGTGCAGGAACGTGATGGTCACGTCGCCGCCCTCCGAGGAGTCGGGTGTTCCGCTGGCGGTGCACGCGGTGACGAGCGTGGCCGTGGCGAATACTGCCGCCGCCGCGGCCCATCGAGTTGTCTTCATTCGTAGCTCCTTTGCTGTGTGTTGACTGCGGTGTGTGCTTCCAGGTCTCCTCCAGGGTGAGGAGGGCTGTGTGCGGGGTCGGCTTCACGAGCCGACCCGCTCGACCGGCCCAGGATGAGCCGGTGCGGGATGGTGACACGGCTGGGGGCTGTGTGCCGGGAGCCGGTGACCATGTCCATGGTCTGCCGGGCGATCTGGTCGACCGGCTGCAGCACCGAGGTGAGCGGCGGCCGCGTGTACCGGCCGTCGTCGGTGCCGTCCAGGGAGACCATCGCCACGTCGGCGGGCACCCTGACCGACCGGTCCAGCAGAGCCGCGAGAAGGCCGATCGCTTGCTGGTCGCTGGAGACGAACACCGCATCGGGCCGATCCGGCAGCTGACTGATCGTCGATCCGATCTCGTAGCCGCTCTGCTTGGAGAACTCACCCGAGAAGTTCCACGCGGGGACTTCTTCGATGCCATGGTCTTGCAACGCGGCTCGGAACCCGGCGAGCCTCTGCGCCGCAACACCGAGTCCGTGCGGTCCTCCGACGAACCCGACGCGGCGGTGTCCGGCCTCGATCAAAAACTCGGTACCGTGTCGGGCCGCCGCGTAGTTGTCGATGCATACCGAAGAGAACTCCGGACTGCTGTTGCCACGGTCGAGCATCACGACAGGCACCCCATAGCGTGTCGCCGCTTCCAGGTGCGGCGAGTCGTCCACGCCGACCACGATGAGCGCACGAACACGCTGCTCCAGGAAGGTGGCGAGCAGTCGCTGTTCACGGTCTTTGTCCCCGCCCGAGTCGCCCAGCAGCAACGTCAGGCCATGCCGCATCGCCTCGTCCTGGAGTGCGTGCGCCAGTGACGCGAAGAACGGGTTGGAAATGTCCGGGAGCAGGAGACCACAGGCGAATGTTCGTGAGCCCGCCAGTGCTTGCGCGCTGCGATTGGGCACGTACCCCAGTTCCTCGATGGCTCGTTGCACGCGCTGGCGGGTGGCAGGAGCGACGGATCTCGGGCCGTCATTGACGACGTAGCTGACGACCGCCACCGAGGTGCCCGCACGTGCGGCGACGTCGGCGCGGGTGACAAACGTCATTTCCGTGCACTCCGCGTGTCGTGGGCAGGTTGCGTCGACCAGTGCGCGGCGCACTGCCTAGAGGTGGCATCCGCTGGGACAATCGTCGCCACCGCCTCCGACGAGCGGGGAAGCATCCTCATCGACTGCATTCCAATCTGCAACATGACGCATCTACGCGCGTAGCACTTCTCAGAGATTAGTTCTGTTGAGCAGATAAAGCAAGCCCATGATGCTGTCGTCGGTGGAGATAGTGGGCCGGGCCGGTCATACCGGATTCCAACGATCAGCAACAGAGAGACCGTCGTCGCCTTGCTTCTAGAGCGTGGCAACGACGGTCTTTCCTGGCTTTTTCCCAGCCCGATCTCCGATCAGGCGTGCAGCATTCCCCCGTTGACGTGGAGGGTCTGGCCCGTGATGAATCCGCTCGCATCGGAGAGGAGGAAGAGCACCGCGCCGACCATGTCCTCGGGATGCGCCTCCCGGTGCAGCGATTGACGTTCGAGCATGGCGGTCTTCTGCGCAGGGGACACGGTCGCGCGTTCGACTTCGGTGTAGGTGGGGCCGGGCGCGACGGTGTTGACCCGGATGCCGTCTGCGCCGAGCTCGTGCGACATGGCGAAGCTCAACGCTGCGACGCCGCCCTTGCTTGCGACGTAGTGGAGGTACCCGCCGCGGCCGAGCCAGACCGCGTCCGAGGAGATGTTGACGATCGACGCTGCCGGCGAGGCTCTAAGACTGTTCAGCAAGGCGGTGGTGAGAAGCCACGGTCCGCGCAGATTGATCGCCATGAGCCGATCCCACTCCTCGACGGGGATCTCCCAGAACGGCCGCATCGTGATCGTGGAGAACACTGCGGCGTTGTTGACCAGACCATCGACCCTGCCGTAGCGCTGGGACACGAACCGGCCCAGCGCCTGGCAGCTGCCGGCATCGCTGACATCGAGGGGGTGGAAGACCGCCTCCCCGCCGGCGGCGAGGATCTCCTGTTCGACGGAGCGCCCCGTGGTCTCGTTGACGTCGGCGATCACGGCGATTCCCCCGTCCGCCGCGATCTCGCGGGCATACGCGCGCCCGATTCCCTGCCCGCCGCCGGTGATGACGACGACGCGGTCGGCGAGCGAGCGGGCCGCCGACGGCCTCGGGCTCCCGGCGTCGCTCACAGGCCGGCTCCGACCCGGCTTGACCGGAAGGATGCTTCGTCTGCGGGGACGATCTCGAACTTCAGCTGCACCAGACAGGATGGGCAGAACGCGCGGCGCAGGAGGATCCGCCGGGTGGCGAAGTTGGTGGCCGCGGCTCTCACCCCCGGGCCGGCTTCGCTCGGTTCGGACTCGCGTACGACCGCGTCCCTGATCGGATCGTGGTCGTCTCCCAGGATCGTGCCGCAGTGGCGGCATGTCACGATGGCGCCGTCCAGGAGCAGGTTGTCGTCGATTCTCGTGGTCATCGCGCCACCCCCTCCTCTATTCCGGCCCTGTCGTGTCGCAGGCGGTTGCGTGTCTCGTTGGTGGCGATGTGGTCGACGGTCGCGTGACCGTCCAGCACGACGCCGTACACCTGGGCGGCGGCGGCCGGGCTGACCTTGCGGGCGAGGACGTCGGCGGCGACAAGTTCCGGCTCTCGGAGCAGCGGGTCTCCGTATCCTCCTCCGCCCTGCCAGTGGGTGAAGTACACGTCGGTGGGGCCGAGATCGGTCTCGTGATGGGTCGGGACGAGCTGCTCGTCTCCTCCGAGCTCGTCGATGGATCGGGGGATCCTGCCCTGCGCGAAGAGATCCTGCACGAGGCTGTTGCGGACGAGGACGTCGTACTGGGTGCCGGCCGGCATCCCGCCGCTGATCCCGGTTGCCAGGGGGAGGGCCTTGCCCGGGGCGGACACCACGAGGTGGACTCCGCCGATCGGGCTGTCCCAGGGGATGAAGCAGCTGGAGGCGCCGACACCGCCGCGGTGGCGGCCGGGACCGCCCGAGTCTGCTTCCTCTCGTCGCCAGAGATAGAGCATGGGGAAGGCGAACTCGTTCATCTCCGAGTCGGCGATGCGTCCCATCGGGATGCAGGCCAGCCCGCCGGTGTCGACGCCGTCGGAGTCGGTGCGTGCGCCGAGGCCGCCGGCCATGGAGTCGCACAGCATGGTCACGAAGCCGCCGCCGCGCTGGTCGACGCCGGCGAGCAGCGCGAAGTCCCAGGTTCCGCAGCACACGCTCATCAGCCGTTGACGGTGCTCGACGTGCGTGTCCAGCAGGCCGGCCAGGCATTCGGTGACGACGTTCTGGGTCGCCCATGCGGATGCCACCGATGCTTTCCCGATGCCGGCGGGGAAGGTGCAGTTGTTGATCGTGCCGGGTTCGCTGATGATGTCCAGGCAGCGGTAGATCCCGCCGGGCGCCCAGGGGATGTCTCCGCACAGGGTGGTGAGGAGGATCGGCATGATCCCCCCGCGCAGGCCCGCATAGGTGCAGTTGATGAGGCCCTCCACCTGCGGGTCCGTGCCGGTGAAGTCGAACGTGAGCCGGTCGCCGGTCTTGGAGAGGGTGAGCACGATCTTGTAGACGCCGTCGTCTCCGGCCCGGGCGGAGTCCTGGTGGGCTACCGCGGACCAGGTGCCATCGGGGATCTCGAGCAGCTTGGCGCGCAGCCGCCGTTCGGCGTCGTCCATGGTGCGGCGCATCACGGCCTTGACCGTGTCGGCGCCGTACCGTGCGATGAGCGCCCGAAGGCGTTCGTGCGCGACGTTGTTGGCGCCGATCTTCGCTCGAAGGTCCAGGGCGACGAGTTTGGGGACGCGGGATCGACGCAGGTAGACGTCCTCCACGTCCTTGCGGATCACTCCGCCGTCCACGATCTTCACCGGCGGGGTGGGTACGGACTCCCAGAACACGTCGGTCGCGCCGACCGACCAGCTGCCCGGGGACACTCCGCCGAGGTCGACCTGATGGGCGACCGCGCCCGTCCAGGCGAACAGCTCACCCTCATGGAACAGCGGGGCGAACAGGCTCACATCGCTCTGATGCAGCCCGCCGCCCACCCAGGGGTCGTTGCACAGGAACATGTCGCCGGGGGCGATACCGGGCGAGTCCACCCGGTTGCGCAGCGTCCAGTTCGCCGCCATGTCCAGGGATGCGGCCAGCTCGGTGTTGTACAGGCCCACCTGGACCACATCGCCGACCTCGTCCATGATGGCGGCGTCGAAGTCGTTGCAGTCGGTGACCACGACGGATCCGGACATCTTCTTCAGCGCCTCCCCCATCTCCTCGGTGATGGAGGTGAGGCGGTGTCTGATGACCTCGTACGTCAACGGGTCGAGTCCTTCGACGAGGTCGGGTGCCACGGAATGGAGGGCGATCTTGCCGGCGAGCAGGCGGCGGGTCTCGTCCGCGGTGACGGGTTGGTTGGCGAATTCCTCGGAACCCGCGACGGGGATGATCGGCACGATGTGCTCCCTCAGTTCGATGCGTAGTGGATGACGAGGTTTCCGAGCCGGTCCACGACCGCCCGGCATCCTCGGGGAATAGCGACCGTGGTGGTCGGCGCTTCGACGACGGCAGGCCCTGGGATCTCGTGATCGCGGGCCAGTGCGGTGTAGTCGTAGATCGCCGCCTCCTCCCATCCGGTCAGCGGGTCGAGCAGCACCTGGCGGTGGCTGCCGGGTGCGGGCGGCTCCGGTGAGCGGCTCGCCTCGTTCAGCCGCGGCCGGATGGGGAGGACTCCGATCGCCCGGGTGCGGTAGGTGATCAGCTGCAGACCCGCGTCAGCGAAGCCCGCGCCCTTCCCGTACAGCCGTTCGTACTGGTCGCCGAACTGCGCGGCCAGCCGGTCCATCCCCGGCAGATCCGGCACCTCCTCCAGCACCGGTGTGGTCACCTCGGCGAGCTGCATCGTGTAGCGCATATCCACCTCGCGGTTGTGGATCACACTCGCGAACTTGAGCTCCTGGGCCGCGAGCCGGGCGTCCAGTTCACGGTCCAGCTCCTCGAACACCCCGGTGAACTCGTCCGCGGCCGGGGGGAAGTTTGACGGCTGCGACATCTCGGCGGTGAGCGCGATGTCCGACGCCGCCAAGCCGTACGCAGAGAACACGGCCGCTGCAGTCCCGAGAGGGACGACGACCTGCTGCACCTCGAGATCGGCGGCGTAGGCGGCGCAGTGCATAGGGCCCGCGCCGCCGAACGCGTAGAGCACGAAGTCCCGCGGGTCGCGGCCGGAGGTGACGACGACTTTCCGCACCAGGTCGGCGGTCTGCGCGTTCTGGATCGCGTAGACGGCGGCGGCCGCGCTCTCCACCGACATCCCCAGCGGCTCCGCGATCTTCACCCGGATCGCCTCCTCCGCGAGGTGACGGTGCAGCTTCTTCTTGCCGCCCAGGAAGTTGTCGGGGTTGACGATCCCGAGCACGAGGTCCACATCGGTGACGGTCGGCTCTGTGCCGCCCTCGCCATAGCAGGCCGGTCCAGGCCGGGCGCCGGCGCTGCGGGGGCCGACGTGAAGGTTCCCGCCGGCATCGACCCAGGCGATCGCACCCCCACCAGCGCCGATGGTGTGCACATCGACCATGGGCACGTTCACCTGGTACTGGTTCAGGACGGTGCTGGTCGAGGAGACCGGTTCCCCGTCGACCACCAGCCCGGTCAGGAACGTCGTGCCGCCCATGTCGGTAGAAATCACGTTACGGTGACCGAGTTCATCCGCCAGCCGAGTGCAGCCGACGACTCCCCCGGTCAGCACGGAACCGATCGTGGTGATCGCGCGTGCCGGAGCGTCCTCCGCGGTGACACATCCTCCGCTGCCCTGCATCACCAGCAGGCTGCCGCGCAGCCCCCGGTCCCGCAACGACGCCTCGAGCGGCTCCAGGTAGGCGCGCAGTCGCGGCCCGACCTGGGTGTTCATGATCGTCGTGACGCTCCGCGAGAACTCGCGGATGCGCGGGCTGACATCGCTCGAGAGGGCGACGTAGCGGCCCGGGGCCTCCTCCTGGATGATCTCCCGCGCCCGCTGCTCATGGACGGGATTGAGGAAAGACCACAGGAAAGAGACCGCGAAGGCCTCCACGCCCTCTGCCAGCAACGCACGGACCGACTCTCGGGTCGCGGCCTCGTCCAGCCGGACCACGACGGTGCCCTTGTAGTCCACACGTTCGTCGATCTCGTGGATGAGGTGCGGTGGCACCAGCGGCTGCGGCTTGTTGGTGCGGACCATGTCCTGGATCTTGTCCGCGCCCAGGCCCGCGTATCGACCCTCCAGGTTCATGATCGTGATCGAGTCCGCATGACCGGCGGTGGTGAGGAACCCGACCCTGGCGACATCGCCGGTCACGAGCGCGTTGAGAGTCGTGGTTGTGCCGTGCACGATGTAGTCGGTCTGCTCGAGCAGCGACCTCGTGGGGATGCCCAGCGAGTCGGCGAGGTCGTCGACGACCTGGAGGAACCCGTGAGCGAAATCCGGGGGGGTCGACGGGGTCTTGGCTGCGGCGACCCGTCCGCTCTCGTCGGCGACGAAGGCGTCGGTGAATGTGCCACCGATGTCGATTCCGATTACATACGTCATAAGGCCTCCATTGGACTTGCGTCATCGTTGATCGACGGCCCGGGAAGCCATCGGTCAACACTCAACCACGAAGGTGTTTCCTTTGTCCATAGTCATTTTCTGCACAGTAGAGTCGTGATTGGGCGCGTGCCCGGCTAGTGGCGCCTGATGCGGATGCGGAAGGCCCGGTGTACCAGTGGCAGGGTGATCCAGATCACTGCGGCGACGGTGGCGAGTGTCGAGATCGCTGTGGGTAGCGGCCAGGGCAGTGCCGCCAGCCACGGCAGCAGGACAGCACCGGAGAGCAGGGCGAGCGGGAACAGTGCCAGCCACACCATGAGCGCTGTCCGCCACTTGGGAACGATGCGACCGGGCTCCCCCGCAAGTCCCGCCTCGAGTTCTTGCAGGCTGATCGCGACGGGGCGGCCCGCGGTGAGGGGGGAGCCCTCTTCGAGTCGCCGGTGCCGTTGCTCGCTCTTCTCCCACGCGAGCAGGTTCATCGCCGAACGGAACCGCACTCCGACAATGAACGTGGCGCCGTCGGGGTCAGGCGCTGTCCGCACGCTCGAGCCGAGGTAGCCGGTGAACCGGGATGCGTCGGAGCACAGGGCGTCCGCCCACTGCAACAGGTCGTCCTCCCTGCCCGGCAGGGCACGCCGGGAGATGTACACCAGCACGGGCAGCGCGAGCGGTTCCCCCATCGCTGAACGTCTCTAGCTAGATCACGACGGTGGTCGCTTTGACCTCGGTGTAGGAGAGGAGCTCGTCGATGGACTCCTCCCGCCCGACGCCCGACGCCTTCGTCCCCCCGAACGGCAAGCCCCAATAGTGTCGGCTGCCCCCGTTGACGACGACGTACCCCGCCTCCACCCGGTGAGCCACGGTGAGCGCGCGGGTGATGTCCGAGGTCCAGACCGTGGCGGTCAGTCCGTACTCGACGCCATTGGCGATCCGAATCGCTTCTTCCTCGGTGTCGAACACGATCACGGACAGGACCGGGCCGAATATCTCATTCTGTTCGACCAAGGAACCCGGCGTCACTCCTGCCAGCACCGTGGGTGCCAGGTACCACCCGCCGGCAGCAAGCCCTTCAGGGCGGCTTCCGCCTGCGACGATGCGGGCGCCCTCCGCGACGGCGGTGCGGATGGCGTGCTCGGACTTGTCGAGCTGGGCCTCGGACACGAGGGGCCCCATCTCGGTGAGCTCGTCGAGCGGGTGTCCGACGCGGATGGCGGAGACGAGCTCGGCCACGCGGGCGGTGACCGGTTCCGCGATCGATCTGTGCACGAGGAGCCTGCTGGTGGACCCACAACTCTGTCCCGCCGTCCAGGTGAAGTTCATCCCGCTCACCGCGCCCTGGGCCGCCTTCTCCAGGTCGGCGTCAGCAAAGACGATCTGGGCGTTCTT
Source organism: Microbacterium sp. UBA837 (assembly GCF_002296025.1). NCBI lineage: Bacteria > Bacillati > Actinomycetota > Actinomycetes > Micrococcales > Microbacteriaceae > Microbacterium > Microbacterium sp. UBA837. The sequence continues at coordinate 45,662 of NZ_DBHD01000175.1, read as the reverse complement.
GCCGCCGAGCTCCAGCGAGACGTGCTTGACACCCGTCTCGGATGCGTCCCGCTGGATCGCCTGCCCGGTGGTGGTGGAGCCGATGAACCCGATTCGGCGCACATCGGGGTGCCGAACGATCGCCCGACCCGCTACCGCTCCTCGACCGCTGATCGTGATCAGCAGGTTCGTGGGCAGCACCTCGGTTGCCAGTTCCGCAAGCCGCAGCGAGGACAGCGGAGTCTGGTCCGGGGCCTTCAGGATGACGGCGTTGCCGGCCATCAACGGCGCGGCGATCTTGGATAGGGCGAAGAAGATCGGGTGGTTGAATGCGCCGATCCGCGCCACCACACCGTAGGGTTCGTGTGTGGTGTAGTGCAGGTTCTCGCTCAGCGGTACGGTCCGCCCGCCCAGTTGCAGCGCCATGTCCGCGAAGATGTCGATCAGTTCGAGTCCCGCCTCCACGTCCCGGCGCATCATGGAGAGGGTGAATCCTCCGTCCATCGCGTCCAGGATCGCCAGTTCCTCGGCATGCCGGCGAACGTGGTCGGCGAATGCTCGAAGCGTGGCGGCCCGCTGCCGCGGCGGTGTAGCCGCCCACGCGGGCTGGGCCGCCTGGGCGGCGCGGACTGCCCGGTCGACGTCGGCTTCTGAGCAGTCCGGGACCGTGGTGAGCATCCGGCCGGATGCCGGGTTCTCCACCTGGTACCGCGCGTCGACGGCGAGGTGCTCACCGTCGACGAGGACGTGCCACTCCCGTTGGCTGATGGCGCCCTGGCCGCGGGGATCGGGGTTCATGGGGACTCCTGTCTCACGGGCTCAATCGTGCCTCGTGTTCGAGTGCGGCGAGGTGATACCGCCACACGGCCTCGTCGTTGAATGCCGATCCCAGATCGGGCAAGTCGTCGCGGTCGCCGTCATCGATGTCGGAAGGAACCGCCCCCGTCGACAGGACGCTGAGGTGCATTCGGGCGAGGGCATCGACGTTGAGGGCTCGGATCACGGCCTGTTGGATTGTTGCCCCGGCGGCGGTGAGCCCGTGTCCGGACAGCAGCACCACCGGGGAGTGGCCCATGCTGGCGAGCATCGCGTCCGCCCGCGCACGGGTGCGGATGAGCGCGGAGCTCGGATGCACCGGGATCCCCGCGGTTGCCAACTGCATGGCCGGGATGTTGTAGGCGCCAACGATCGGGCGCAACGGGACGCCCGTGAGCGTCATTGCGACAACCGCAGGCGGATGCGCGTGCACCACGGAACGGGTCTCGGGCGAGGCCGCGATCACGGCAAGATGCAGCGGGAGTTCGTTCGGCACCGACCACCCGTCGGGCAGATCGTGCGAACCATCAAGGCCGACCTCGTGCACATCCTCCGCAGTGGTGAACGCAAGACCGCGTTCCTTGGGCCCGCGGCAGCGCACGAGCACAGCATCCTCGCCGACTCTCACGCTGACGTGCCCAAGCACGTCGGAGACGAGCCCGCGATAGGCGAGCACCCGGCAGGCGTTGGCGACCGCCGTTCGCTCGTCCGTCCAGCTCTGCACACTTCGACGCTAGCAGAATCCATCTCTGTCTGCCAGAATCCAACTTGAGGTTGGATCGGAAACGGTCTACGTTCTCTGCGAGACAGATAGTTCTTCTTTCAACGACGATCTGAGGCGACGGCCCGATGACCACCGAATCCACCATCTTCGACGAAGTGCGGGAAGGGATGATCCCCGCACACATCTACAACGACCGGGACGTGTTCGAGCTCGAGAAGAGGAACCTGTTCAGCCGGGCCTGGCTGTTCGTTGCGCACGAGTCGGAGATTCCGCAGCCCGGTGACTACGTGGTCCGCAAGGTGCTCGACGACTCGTTCATCGTGGTTCGCGACGAGAAGGGTGAGATCAAAGCGCACTTCAACATGTGCCTGCATCGCGGAATGCAAGTCTGCCGGGCCGAGATCGGAAACGCGTCCCACTTCCGGTGCCCGTATCACGGCTGGTCATACCGCAACGATGGACGGATCATCGGGCTCCCTTTCCATCAGGAGGCGTACGGCGGGGAAGAGGGATTCAGCCGCAAAGGCGCCAGGCTCCTGCCTGCTCCGAGCCTGGACAGCTACAACGGGCTGATCTTCATCAGCATGGACCCCGACGCTCCCCCGCTGCGGGAGTATCTGGGCGATTTCACCTTCTACCTCGACTACTACACCCGGCAGTCACCCTCCGGCATCGAGTTGCGCGGACCGCAACGGTGGCGGGTGAACGCGAACTGGAAGATCGGCGCCGAGAACTTCGCCGGCGACATGTACCACACCCCGCAGACGCACACGTCGGTGGTGGAGATCGGGCTGTTCCGCGAGCCGAAGGCCGAGAAACGCAAGGACGGCAACACCTACTGGGCCGGCAACGGCGGGGGCACGACCTACAAGCTGCCCCCGGGCACTCTCGAGGAGAAGCTGCGATACGTCGGCTACCCGCAGGAGATGATCGACCGGATGAAGACCGTCTGGTCGCAGGAGCAGATGGATGTCATCGGCGAGAACGGGTTCATGATCTCTGCGGCCTCCGCGTTCCCGAACATGAGCTTCGTGCACAACTGGCCGAAGGTCGAGGACGGCGACGATGTGCTGCCGTTCATCTCCATCCGGCTGTGGCAGCCGATCAGCGAGAACGAGACCGAGGTGCTCTCCTGGTTCGCCGTCGACGCCGAGGCTCCCGAGGAGTTCAAGGAGCTCAGCTACAAGGCCTACCTGATGTGCTTCGGCTCCACCGGCATGTTCGAGCAGGACGACGTCGAGAACTGGGTGTCCCTCACCAACACCGCGAAAGGCTCCATGGCACGGCGGCTCCTCCTGAACGGACGCATGGGCATGCTCAAGGACGGCACCCCCGTGGTGGAGCCGCTGACCGCCGAAGAATTCGCCGGACCCGGGGAAGCTCACGTCGGCTACGGGGAGTACAACCAGCGCCACCTCCTCAACCGGTGGGCGGACTACCTCGAGGACGAGCCCGCCGAGCCGACCCGCCCGGTCGTCGTCGGTCTCATCCGCAAGACACCGTCCGTGCTCGCCGCTGAGAACGCTCTTGCCGCCGCAGGCGTGCAGAAGGAGGCGTCCGCGTGAGCCTCATCGGAGCCGACCTCTCCTCCCAGTCGGTGCTCGGCGCGCATGCCACCCCGGCACGCAAGGCCGGCGTGTCGCTCGGATTCGGTGACCCCCGGCACCTCGACGCCTCGCGCTGGCTCATCGAAGAGGCCTACACGCTCGACGATCAGAGATACGAGGACTGGCTCGAGACCCTGACTGAGGACATCCACTACCTGATGCCGGTGCGGGTCACGACCGCTCTCGGCGCGGGCTATTCGACCAGTCCGGGGATGGCGCACTGGGACGAGAACAAGTACTCCCTCAGCAGGCGCGTGGCGCGTTTCCTCACAGAGCACGCGTGGACCGAGGATCCCCCTTCGCGTCTGCGTCACTACGTCACGAATATCCGCACCTTCGACACGGATGTCACCGGCGAGTTGATCGCCGATTCGGCCGTGCTGATGTTCCGCAGCCGTGGCGACACCAACCCGGCATCGCTCGTGTCTGCGCAGCGCGAAGACGTGCTCCGCCGCGTCGGAGACACCTACCAGCTGGCCCGCCGGGTGATCCTGGTCGACGAGTCAGTGCTACATACCCAGAATCTGGCGATCTTCCTGTGACCCTCGAATGGGAAGGCGAGGACATCGACCGGGACAACGCCCGGCGCGCCGCCCTCGAACATGATCGGCTGGTCGAACGCACCGTCGGGGTGCCGCTGACGATTGCGAACGAGTTCAGTGAGATCCGCGTCTCACACGTGGAGACCCGCAACGGGTCCCGTCTGCTGATCGAGTCCCCCAAATCGGGCCAGTGGATCGCCGTGGACCCGCTCGAGCTGGAAGCGCTCACCTGGCAGACCACCCAGACCTTCTCGGCGATGATCGCCTCACCGTTCGAACCTATGTTCCCGGACAGCCGGGGCTGACGTCCACCCACAAGACAAGGAGTGCCCGTGCCTGTCGTCAAAGCCGACCTCGGCGCCTGCCAGGGATATGCCAACTGCGTCGTCGGAGCCTCCGACTACTTCGACATCGACGACGACGGGCTCGTCGTGCTGCTACGCGTGGACGTGCCCGAAGACGACCGCAAACGCGTGGAGGAAGCCGCCCGCAGCTGCCCGGTCTCGGCTCTGATGGTCGTGGACGAATGAACCGTGCCCTCATCGTCGGAGCCTCCGTCGGCGGTGTGAAAACCGCCCAGGCGCTGCGCGCGGCCGGGCACACCGGGCAGATCGTGATCGTGGAGGCAGAAGCGGTCGCCCACCCCTACGACCGGCCGCCGCTATCCAAGGGCTACCTGGCTCCCGAAGCGGCACTCGCGCAGATCGCCCTCACCACCGCAGACGAGCTTGCCGCCATAGATGTTCAGGTCCGGTACGGCGCGGCCGCCACCGCCCTCGACCCCACGAGGAAGCTCGTCACCCTCGAGGACGGCGAACAACTCGGCTACGATTCCCTCGTCATCGCCACAGGCGCCCGCGCCCGCCGCTCTCCGTGGGGGGAGGGCCCGGGCATGCACGTGCTGCGGACCAGCGCGGATGCCGAAGCCCTCCGCGCAGAACTTCTCCCCGCCCGCAGACTCCTCATCGTCGGGGCTGGGTTCATCGGCGCCGAGATCGCCGCCACAGCGACGAAGGCCGGCGTGACAGTGACCATGGTCGACCCCCTGCCGGCCCCGATGTCACGCGTGCTGAACGACGACGTCGGACAGATCTTCGGCGACAAACACAACACGGAGGGGGTCGACCTGATCCTCGGACATTCCGTGTCATCCGTGGAGCGGGCCGATGGCGGCGGGTTCCACGTAGCCCTGACAGACGGCACCCGCCTGGACGTCGACGCTGTACTTGTGGGCATCGGGGCCGTCGTCAACACCGAGTGGCTGGAAGGGTCCGGGCTCGTGCTGGACAACGGTGTCCTCTGCACCCCCGGGCTCGCCGCTGTCGGAGTGGATGACATCTACGCAGTCGGAGACGTCTGCCGTTGGACAGACGCAACACGGGGCGAGACCATCCGCCTCGAACATTGGACCAATGCCACCGACCAGGCGCCGATCGTCGCCCACAACATCGTCAACCCCACCGCGCAGCGCGCATACGAGGCGATCGAGTACGTCTGGAGCGATCAATACGACTGGAAAATCCAGGTCGTCGGCCGCACCGGCGCGACCGACCACGAACTCATCGGCGCCCCCGAGGACGGACGCTTCGCGGTGACCTACACAGCCGACGGCCGAAAGCTCACCGGCGCGGTGATCGTCAACTGGCCCCGAGCGCTCGTGACCTGCCGCAGGGCAATCGCCGACGGGACGGACATCGCCTCCGTCCGCGACTCGCTCGCCCGCCTCGCCGCCACATCCGCCGACGCTCGCGCGCGCGCATAAGCCCATGCATCTAGTCGTGGTCCACGTTACCCGGTACGGTTTCTGTTGTGCAGAAACGCAAGAGCCACTCCTCCGATCCAACCAGCCCGCCGCAGTATCCGATCGAATCCGTCGACAACGCCCTGAAACTCATCCTCCTGCTCGGCGAACGTCCCGAGATCAGGTTGACCGACGCAAGCGCGCATCTCGGGGTCGCGTCATCCACCGCTCACCGCATCCTCGCCATGCTCGTCTGGCGCGGGTTCATGCGACAGGATCGCGCGTCCAAGGCCTACCTGCCCGGGCCGGCTCTCACCACGATCGCGTTCTCCGTGTTCAAGAGGATGGACCTTCAGCGCCTCGCGGAGCCCATCCTCAACGAGGTCAGCTCCGCACTCGGCGAGACCAGCCACCTGGGAGTGCTCGAGGGCAGTCGTCTGCGGTTCCTTGCGGTGTCGGAACCGGACATCGCAGTGAGAGTCGCCTCGCGACTGGGCAAAATCATGCCCGCCCACGCCACGTCGACAGGAAAAGCACTGCTGGCAGAGCTGACCACAGACCAACTGCACACCCTCTACCCGAACCAAGAGCTCGAACCCGTCACCTCCCACTCGGTCCGATCCCGCGCCGAACTCGAGGCCCAGCTCGAACAAGTGCGCCAGGCGGGATACGCAGTGAACCGAGAAGAGAGCGAAGATGGCGTCGGCTCCGTCGCAGTCGCCGTCCCGACGGCATCCGGGCTAAAGATCGCGATCAACGCCTCCGCGCCCATTCACCGACTACCGGCACGAAAGACCAAAGACTTCGCCCGCACCCTTCAGACCGCAGCGCAACGGCTCGCCGAGGTGCTCGACTGAACGACCAGGGTGCCCGATTCACCACACAGTTCGGAGCACCCTGATGACCCCCCCACCGATCACCCTGCTGCACGGCGTCGACATCCCGCGGATCGGGCTCGGCACGTGGCCGTTCGTGGGCGAGGAGTGCCAGCAAATCGTACGCACCGCACTCGACCTCGGATACCGCCTCATCGACACGTCACACAAGTACGACAACGAAGATGCCGTGGGGGAGGCCATCCGCCGCTCCGGAATCCCCCGCGATGAGTTGTTCGTGACCAGCAAGTTCAACAAGGAGAACCACAGTGTCGACGGCGTGAGAACCGCCTACGAGGAGAGCCTCAGACGCACCGGCCTGGACTACCTCGACCTGTTCCTCATCCATTGGCCGGTACCAGCGCTCAACCGGTACGTGGACGCATGGGAGGGTCTGGTTGCCCTGCTCGAGGCGGGATCGGTGCGTGCTATCGGGGTGTCGAACTTCAAACCGGCACACCTTGACCGGATCATCGCGGCAACCGGCTACGTCCCCGATGTCAACCAGATCCAGTTGAGCATCGACATCGCCAGAACACTCCCCCGTACTGCCCACGACAACCTGGGAATCACCACCGAAGCGTGGAGCCCCCTCGGACGAGGCGCAACACTCCGCGACAACGAGCAGGTCACCGCGATCGCCCACCACCTGGGCCGCTCACCCGCCCAGGTACTGCTGAGATGGCACGTCCAGATGGGGATCGTGCCCATCCCACGCTCGTCCAATAGTCAACAGCTCGCCCAGAACCTCGACCTCTTCGACTTCGAACTCTCCCCCGCCCAGATGAGCGTTCTCGACACCCTCGACCGCGGAGAAGACGCCGCACGCGACTCCGACGATCCATCCAACGGGCACTGACTCGCCTGAAGTGAAGCCAAGAGAGTCGGTGAGCGGGAGCCCACTCCGTTTCCAAGCTCCGGTTTTTCCAGCGCATCAGTTTCTCGCCAGCCGACGACGCCGACAGCGCGAATTCGCGCCCTCAGCGGTGAGCTCACGGATGCCCTAGCCGACTTCGTCACCGTGCGCGTGAGGCATCTGGCACGAGGGCTACCCGATGTCGACCGCTGAACTCATCGTAGGGACAACCAGTAACGCTCGACCCGGACAAGGTCAGAATCCCACCTCCTAGCGGGACCAACGCGCCTACCGCGAACGGTGCAGACACCGCCCTACGCGGGTGCGAGACTAGTGGGTTCCGCATCGAAGGGGGATGCTGTGTCAGATGATGAGGCCAATGACGACTGGGAGCAGGTCGTCCTGCACATGATCGCGCGGAGCACCGAGTCCGCACCCACCGAGCCCGGCGTCTACCGGATGCCATGCGGGAACTGCTATGTCGACTTCTTCCACGCCTCCGACGGCACCGAACGGTGGCTCGTCCCCGGTGATGAGCGCAGCTACACCCGCGACACCGTCGCCACCGCCCGCCACGGCGATCACCCGTGGGAGCGGATGTACACCCTCGCCCACGCTGCCGCCGAGATTCGCCGCCGCGCGATGAACGGCGGCGCATCCGTTCAGGTGCTGATCGAAGAGTTGGCCGAAATCGCAGATGCGGAGGATGCGGCGGAGGAAATGGAGATCGCCCGCATCGTGCGGGGACGGCCCGCCGACAGTGCAGAGATCCCGCTCGCCGATCTCGCCCGGAAGTTCGGGATAGATCTCGACGAACTCTAGCGATATCTACCGAGGTCTATCGAAACGCTAGACACCGCTAGATTCTGCAATACAACGAGCATCCGAGGGGCAGGTGCGAGGACGTGAGTGAGTATCCGTGGTTCGAGTTCGACCAGGTGGACTTCGTCACCGCGGACACTCACTTCAGCCACGCTCGGATCAGCGGACTCGCCGAACGTCCGTTCACCAGGGTCGACGAGATGAACACTGAACTCATCCGCCGGTGGAACGAAACCGTCGGCCCGTCAGATGTGGTGCTGCATCTCGGGGATGTCGCGCTCGGACCGATCGAAGAATCGATCGCCCTCAGCGCGCAGCTGCACGGTCGCCGGTACCTTGTGCCCGGAAACCATGACCGGGTGTCGCCGGCGACGCAGTCGAAGAAGGCGATCGAACGGTTCGCGCCGCTCTACGAGGCAGCCGGATGGACGATTCTGCCGGAAGTCATAGAAGGCATCCGGCGCGGGTACCGGATCCTTGCCTCCCACTACCCGTACAAGGGCGACTCGCAGGAGTCGGACCGGCACACCACACACCGGCCGCGGTGGGACGACGGGATCCCGCTACTGCACGGCCACACCCACGCCCGCGACCACGGACCCAACGGGCACCAGTTCCACGTCGGCGTCGACGCCCACGGCTACGCGCCCATCCCGTTCACCGTCATCGACGCCTGGATCCGCGGGCTGCCGGACGTCGAACCGTGGCTCGATGTCGCGATCCGTGAAGCCCGCCAGACCATCGCAGAGCTCGACGGCAGCGAAACCTCGAACTCCGACGCACTGTTCTACATGATGGGGTATAACGAACTGCGAATCGCGATGGAAGAACTCCTCGGAGCACTCGACTCCACCTACCCCGACTCACCCCCGAACATCACTTGAATGGGGACCACGGCTGGCATCTTCTCGGCGCCGTGGGTGTGAACAGTTCGCCGCCGGCGGGACCGGATTAGAGAGTCGCGGTTCAGGTCGGAAGCGGATCCAGCCGTCGCGCCGTCAATGCACGATCGTCACGTTCGGCCCCGGCGGTGACGTCCATGCCTCTCTATGCGTCACCTCAGCGTGATCCGCCGGCTATTTCCACGTCGATGGCACCCATGACGGTCTCGACGCCGTTCAGGGCAAGTACGTCGATTGGTCGGGCTCCATCGAGATGGGAGTTGGTGCTGGTCAGCCAGACCTCGATGGCGGGGTCGGTCCAGAGCTCGCGCAGCCTTTCCCGGACGGCGGCGATGTCGTGCGCGATGCTCTTCTCGACGATGTCGCGTCCGAGCCGCGCGGCATCGTCGCCGAACAGGGCGCCTCCGCCTGTGGTGCTCTTCTCGCCGGTCATGCTGCTTTCCTTCCCGGTTCGAGGCGGGCGCTCTCGTCCGGCAGTACTCTTTCGAGCTCGCGGGCCAGGCGCGCGCCGAGGTGTGTGAGAGTCATGGGGCGGCCGCGGGCTCCTGCGGTCAGGAGGGGACCGCCGGCGTCGCGGCTGAGCCGTGCTAGTTGCTTGCTGAGGGTGCTTTGGGTTGTCCCGATTTCGGTGGCCGCGGCCCGGATGCTGGTGTGTCGGGCGGCGATCAGGAAGCGACGGGCACGCTCGATCGGGTACCGGCCGATGATGGTGCGGCGCGGGAGCGGCGATGCTCCCGCGAGCGGGTGCGGGTGCAGGGTCGCGGCTTCGCTCGCGCTCCCGGCGGGGCGGATCGGGACCCCCGCGTCCCGCAGTCGGCGACTGATCGTCGGTGTGGTGCATCCGACGAGGGCGGCGATCTGGCCGATGGTGAGCCGTTGGTCGAGGTACTGGTGGCGCAGCCACCGCTCGTCGATCACATGCATGGGCGGCCTGCCACGACGCGTCGAGGTGGATCGGTCAGCGAGCAGCCGGGAGACAGTCTGTCGGGACACCCCGGCCAGTCCGGCGAGCTCGTAGGTGCTGGAACCGGCCTGGTACCGATCAGCGATGCCGTCCGCGCCGACGCTTTCATCGATCCGAGCGCTCGAAGGTCGGGCGGGAGGCCACGATGCCTCGCCGGGGGTGTCCACGGCTGTGTCGATGTCGAACTGTGCGAGCGGTGGCGTCCATGCGAGCGGTTCGTCGATGCCGTGGGCGGCGAGGAACTCATCGCCAACCCGGGCAAGGTCCACGCGCAGTTCCTCGGGGATGCGGCCCACAAGCCTCGTCTGAGACGCGACCGTGACATCGGTCGCGTCCCAGTCTCCTGGCATTGCTCGCAGCGGGTTCCCGGTGATCTGGCGGAACAGGTACGCACGAGCGTGTCGGTGTCGGCGCCCCGCTCCTGGGTGCACATTGTGCCCGCTGCATAGGTCGCGCCACTGCGCTTCGGGCAGCAGAGGGCTGCAGTCGAGCTCGCGGCGGCGCGCGTAGTCGATCGGTGACCCCTGGCTGTCGAGGTAAGCGACGAGGCGGAGAATCACGCCCAGTGCGAGATGTTCATGCTGTCCGCGCCCGAACTCGCGCATCACGTTCGTGACCTGCCGCACCGGCGCATCCGAGTCCAACAGGGCGAGGGCGGCGGCGTGGGTCAGTCGTGTGCCGGCGAACACGACGGCCGCGGCGAGAGCGGATGCGGCGATCTCCCTGTTCATGCGTCCTGGGGCGAGCATGGCGGTCCACTCGTCCCATAACTGGGCGGGCACCTTTCGTGCCCTCTCTCTCGCATCGACATCGGACAGGCCCGCGGACTGGAGAAACCCGGTGGGGCGGCGGGTGCGACCGAACGACGCCGCGATCAGCGACTGCACCTGCGGGGTGCTGAGAGTGTAGGACGTACTGGCAGCGAGGTGGCCACGCATCAGATCGATCGTGTGACCGGAGTCGGCCAGCGCAGTGATGGCGATCGCCGTCCCCGCCGCCGAGGCGGCCGAGGTCGACGACGAGGACCAGGATGTGTCGATGTCTCCCCTGTGCAGATGGTCGAGCAGCTGCGCGCCGAGCACCGTGTCGTCGACCTGGCCGTCGTTCAGCGCGACGCGGGCGGCGCGGGAGAGAAGGCGGACGTCCTCGAGCACACGAACCGCGGGCTGCGGGGCATCCGCGTAGATCCCGAACCTGCCCTCCCCCGTGGACACGACCCGCATCATCGTCCGCTGGGCGTGCAGGACCGCCTCTGACGCGGGGATCCGTTCCGCGTCGACGGTGAGATCGGCGCGGCAACGGCTGGCGATCGGCCCGATCCCCGCACCGGGCACCCTGTTGTGGCATTGGCCGGGTACGGGGATCACGGCGAGCGGATGCCCTACATGGCGTGGATGCTTACCGCATGCGGGGCAGGCGTCGACGAGGATCCGACGATGCCTGTTGCACGCGAACGCGAATGGGAACTGCCACGACATCCGCCACCGCCCACCCGAGTCAGCCAGACACTCCGGGCAGAACCGGCCTGCCGTCCCCGCGGCAGCGCACCGGACGCTGATCCTCCCGTTGCGTGTGCGGCGGATCGCATGCCGCGCGAACCGCATCCTCGTCATCTCCTGGAACTGCGCCGCCGGGATACCCGTCGCCTGCTCCACCCGACCCGCCTGCGCATCGGTCAGCTCGGTCGCCCACGCGTTCGCCATCCACCACGTCGCCGACACCGCCGTCCCATCACGCTGCTCGATCAGGCCCAGCGCGCACCCGACCTCCGCGATCGTCGCCCTGTTCGCGGCCGCCAACGCCTCCACCCACGAATCGAACGGCTCATCCGGAAGCGGCCGCACCCGAAACGGCAGCACGCGGACCTCGTCGGCGATGTCGCTCATCAGGCGGCCGACTTCTTTCCCGCGTGGGGCTGCTGCTTGGGTGCTTCCTTGGCGCGGCGCCGTGCTCGACGTGCGGCCTCCTGCTTGTCGAGGCGCGCTTCGAGTTCGCCGCGCTCCGTCTCCGCGCCCTCATCGATGCGGATGTCGTCGAGCAATGTTCGGTCGATGCTCTCCTGGCCGGTGCGGATAGCGCGGGACGCTCCCCGGCGGATCAGGTCCATGAGCGAGCCGATGTTGCCGGTGGTGCGGGCGAAGAGGTAGCGGGACATATCGACGAGCATCCCGTCGCACCCTTCGGCGAGAACCAGTGCCTGTTCGATGTGCCAGAGCAGGCTGCACCATTCTTCGCGGGTGTGCTTGGTGCGCAGGCTGTAGGGGTCCAGGCTGAACACCGTCCACCGCCGGAATGTCTGCGCCATTGCAGCCTCCCTTCCCACCGCGCCTTCGCCGACTAGACCACGTTCGCGGAGGGCGACGCCGGCGAATAGGAAGGTGGCGCTGTACTCGTTGGACAGCCACTTCAACTGGTTTGCGACCTCCACGCCGTCTCGGGTCCGCATGCTCAGGAAGTGCAGGTCGTCGATGATCACCAGGCGGGTGTCGTGCCGTTCGATGCAGTCCGCGGCAGCGCGAGCCAGGTCACGGCCGGCCATCGAACGGTGCAGGATGCCCGCCGTCGCAGGGTGCGCATAGAACCCGAGGATCATCATGTGCAGGCCCTTGATGGTCAGCCTGCCGGGCACAGTGATGTGGCACACCGGGAGATGCAGGATGTCCTCGTCGGCGTCGAGTTGTTCGCCGATCTCGGCGATCCGCTGCCGGTGGAAGTCCCGCCCGAATGTGTTCACCACCGTGGACTTGCCGAGCGCCGGCGGGGCGTCCAGGGCGGCCGCGGACTTGACCCTGTCGGAGTCCTGCAGGTTACTGTCGAGGATGTCGGCCAGCTGGGTGTGCACGCCGTGGACCTGGCGGGTGCGCAGAAGGATGTTCGCGTGCCACACCCGCCGGTCCGCGTCGTACCGTGCCCGCGCCTCCGGGTCGAGCGCCTCGACCTGGTCCCGAGCGAGGTGTTCGGGGCGCGCTCGGGGCGGGCGCTCGGCGAAATCCTTCCAGCCCTCGTAGGTCGACAGGCTCCGCTGCCGACGCGTTGAAGCCCCTTCGAAAGCACGGGCGGTGGCGGTCATTGGATCATCTCCATCGGCTCGAAGTGATAGTCGGATCGGATAGTGGGTTCGTCGATGTCGTCCTCGTCGTCGTCATCGCCACCCTCTGGCACCTCGACGCGCCGGCGCGGATCCCGCACGGACCCGGTCAGCTCGTCCGTAAGGTCAGGGGACGGGGTCAGTTCCGCGTCGAGGATCCGCTGGATTGATCGAAGCGACCACACTCCGTCCGGGTCGGGCTCCCGGTCATTGAGTCGCGCGGCCGTCCGTGCGCTCATCCGCCGTTCAGACGGGGTGAGCGCGCGGCCGGCGCCCCAGTCCTCGAGCAGCTGGGCGGCGACGTCCTCAACCTGGGAGGGACGCCCCTGTTTGATGGCGATCTTCTTCGCGTACTCGAGCGCGTCGAGGCTGAATGGGGTGTCGAATGCGCCTTTGTGCTCCCACTCGAGGGTGTGCCACGTGTTGTCCTCGGGGTCTCGGAAGTAGATCTGTGAGAGGTCGTCGGGGTTGATCACGAACGGCCAGTCGGTGCCCTTGTCCCGGTGGATCGATCTGGCGCGGTTGCGGTACTTCGCGACGGACTCGCCCGTGTAGCGGAGCTTGTGGATCTCCACCCCGTAGTGGTTGAACTGGCGTTTGACGACCGGGAGCAGCTCGAGGAGGACGCTGCGGTCGACCGGCATCCGCAGTTGTCCTGCGACGGCGAGGCCCTGGTCGTACCGTTCGGCGGGGCTCAGCTTCACACCGGGAAGCATCGGGTCCTCCAGGGAGCCATGAGGACGAAGGTGGTAGACGGTGGCCGCCCATTCGCGGATGATCTGCTCAAGCTGTGGGACGGTGTAGACCGCGTCGCCCTCGATGTCGTCGCCGCGGCTGGCCACGTCCGCGCCCTTGTACCCCGGCAGCTCCTGGAGGAACGTGTCGAGGGTTCGGAAGAACCGTTCCATGGGACCCTTGTCGGTCGGTTGGTAGACGCGAGCGGGCTGGATCGACATTCCGATGCGGGCGCAGGCGCTCGTGACATGCTCAGACAGGTAGGGCGCGCCGTGGTCGACGATGATCGTTTCCGGGAGAATGCCCGCACGAGTGAATCGGGGCATGCCGATCCGGGAGGGATCGGCGAGCAGCGTGTCAGGCACCCCGTGGTAGGGCCAGCGGGCGCGAGCGTCCCATTCGGTCGGAGTGTCGAACGGCTGGCAAGCCTCCATCAGCACGCCGGCGACATCGATGGACTTCGTCGAGCCTGGGGTGAGGCGCAATCCGAGAATGCAGCGTGAGTAGAGATCCATAGCGACGGTAAGGTCAGCGCACACCCACTTGCCTGTGACCGGTGCGACGGCGAACACGTTCAGAGGGGTCGTGTCCATGAACACGTACTGCCCCGGTCTCGTGGCGTGCAATCGACCGTACGGGGCCGGAGGCCGATTGGCGTTGGAGCGCTTCCGCTTCGTACTGCCCGAGAACGTTGCCCTGCCCCGGGAGAGTTCGTCGAGGATCTTATACGCGGCGCTACGTGACGGCGCAGTGACCGCGCCTGGACCGAACGTGCGCTCCGCGCGGGAGTTGACGCGCGCGATGATGATGCGCTTCGCGACCTTCGACTCGTTCGTCTGCTCGTTGATGATCTCCCGCGCGGCGTCCACCCATCGGTCGTCGAAATTCACCAGCGCCTGACCTGGCTGCGCCAAACGGTTGTCGATCAGGCCGATCTCACCGGCCTCCTTGTATCGTGCGATCCATCGCGCAACGGTACGGTGCCCCTTGCCGAGTTCGGCGGCTTTCGCTGCGATGCGTTCCTCCATCCGCCGCTCCGGATGGAACGCCAGGCGAGGCTCACCCACACGGGCAACCTCCGCACTACCGCTCTTGTACCCGGTGAGCACCTCGCGGACGTGGTCGGCGCGTTCTAGCGACGTGGCTCGGGCCACGTCGGTCGCGTCGTCCCAGATCACACCGAGCGGGATCGCTTCTTCCTCGGCTCGGGTGCGGCCTGGGATGTGTGCGAGGCCGCCTTCGCTGCGCGGTCGGAGCACGTCGAGAAGTCGTAGTCGGCGGAGTCTTCCGTCTCTGGTGCGGGTGATGATCGCGCCGTCGCAGACTTCGATGACGGTGCAGGCTTCACCGTCGTATGCCAGGTCGGCGCCGGCCTTCAGCATCCAAGTGTTAGCCATGTCGCTCTGCCTCGGATGGACGCCGTCAGGCTGCGCGAGGCGGGGTGGTTGGCGAGGCGACGTTGAGGTGCACGATCGCGCGAGGCTTCTGGATCTGTGCGCCGTCCAGGGCGGTTCGTTCGCCGAACAGCTCCCTCAAGTACTCCTCGGCATCCTGGAACACGACAGCTGTCACTGCCGCGTCATCAGTCGCGGCAGGCGCCGCGGTGGGGATGCCGAGCAGCGCACACGCCCGGTCGACGCCAGCCACGGCTACGCGGTCCGGTGACAACTCGGCGGCCGCGTTGAGGTCGCCGCGGCCGGGGTGGGAGGTCTCGATGGTGTTCATATCGGCTCCAGCAGGTTGGTCGTGCTCAATGGGTGGGCGGTGAGGTCGGTGCGCAGCCGCTGCCTCCACAGCAGATGCAGCACGAGAGAACGGGCGAACATGACATCGCCCGCGATCGGAGTCACGGCACGGACCGCTTCTCCGAACGTCTGAGGAATCGACAGCTCCTGAACCGCCGCGGCGACATCGGCGTCAACGAACTGGAATGGCCGCCGATACCCGGCGAGGAACTGCACATTCGCGAACAGGGTCGGATCCGGCTCGGACAGCACCCGGTACTCCCAACCGTGTGCCGTGATCACCTGACGCGACCAGGCGAGCGAGTCACGCACCTTGGGCAGCGACAGCTTCTCCGCGGGTTTCACGTCCACCACGCACACGGACTGATCGGTGCCCGCAATCAGGTAGTCCGGGATATGCCGGCAACGCTTGCCGCGATCATCCCCTTCGAGCAGGAACGGCTGCGAGAGAATCCACTCGACCTGTGGGTCGAAGTCCGCCAGGAGGAGGTTCGCGTATTCGAGGCGCGACTCGTAGCCGACCGGCGCCTCCATCGTCGCCGACCAGTAGCTGCCCGAGAAGTGCGCCTGGTTCTTGTACCAGCGGAACTGACGCCAGGGAACCGCGGCATCGAACATACGCAGGCGCACATCCTCGATCGAAACGACGTCGACCAGACCCTCCGATTTGCGGATCTGAACCTTCGACGCCGCCCGGTTCATCGAGAATCCGCGTCCCAGGTCGCACTCCCGCCCCGACCGATCCCCCGTCGGGAGACCGGTTCCGTAAACGTGCGCATGCAGACATGCTGTTGCCTGACACGCCCCCCGCGGAACCGGTGGATACGACAGAAATCAGCGATCAGCTTTGTTGCAAATCAATAAAAAGCTGTTCACAGTAAATGTCACATTCACTACTCTACAGCTGTTGTCCATGTCACGTACACAACAAGCTTTCCGGGCACGTCTGGGGACTGCCCATCACATATGAGACACTCGGAGCATGACGACGGCGATCGATCCGATTGCCCCCGAAGGGTCCAAGGCGCTCTTCGGGAACAGCTACATGCATACCGTGCTCGTCGAGATCAGCAAGCACGACGGAGAGACCTTCTCGCCCAAGCAGATCATCGACGCGACCGGTTTGCCCGGCGGGCTGGTGCACCCCCTCATCAAGCGGCTTCGCTCGCAGCACTTCATCGAGTACATCGGGCGCGTCCCCGGCGAGAAGACCACGCTGTACATGGCAAACGACAATCCCTACATCCGCGCCGCTCGCGAGTACGCGCGCGCATCAGCGACAAGCGGCTGATTACCTAGCTTCGGCTCGGTCGATGAGTTCCTGTAGCTCTGTGGGGAGTCGTTGTCTGACCCCCACTCGTGTCGAGAGCGCACCGAGATTGCGATACCAGCCGCGTCGCACGTCGCTCGCGTCTTGCCGCGTAAGGCGGGAAACCGTTCGTTCGAGTGCTGCAGTGTCTCCCGGTGTGCGGGCCTGAGTTCGAGATCTCGAAGAAGGGAAGTCTGTCTCTGGAAGCACACGGTCGAGTGGGAGGGCGGTCATCTGCTCATCGGACATTGCCGCGTTGATCGAGAAGAAGCAACCTGCATCAGATGCGCGAACAGCGTCGTCGCGATCGCCGGTGAACCAGTGCAGGATGACGCCAGGGTGCGGGTGTTTCTCAACGAGGTCTACGACCTGCTTAGTACGTCCCGTCGAGTGGATGGAAATCAGCGCCGGCGGGGCGGCGCGCAGGATGGTGGCGAGGATCTCGCTCTGTCGCGTAGCGTCGCCCCGTCGGTCGAGCCCGACTTCACCGATCAGGATGGAGCGCCTCACCGCATCTTGAAAGCGCTGCTCCGACCATTGGGCGAGAGCAGCGGGCACGCCAGGATGCGTACCGATACCCCAGAGCAAGCCAGCCTGGGGGTTCTCGATCGCAGCATCGAATTCGTCGAGGCTGCGTGTCATGGCAAACACCTGCGCGCCGTGCAGTGTGCGAGTCTGCGCTGCCGTCACATCAGGTGCGATGTGGGCGTGGCAGTCAAGGGGCGGGAAGGGGAACACGTCTCAACTCTTCCAATCCCCGATCTACCAACTGCAGAACGGCGTCGAGGTCGGTGTCGGGCGGCCACACGGTCGCACTGAGAATGGCATCCTCGTCGATCCCGTAGGCGATAACGTCGCGAAGGCTGATGACGTCGCGCCAACGTTGCTTGACAAGGCCAGCCAGATTGGCACCGACCAGCAGCTCACAATCGTACGGAGTCGGGTCGTCGATACCGGCGCCAAGAAATGCTGCGCGGCGCACGACGCACGCGACGCAAAGACCGCAGTTGTGGTTGGAGTCGCCGTGGTGAAACTGAGTTCCGCCTTTCGCGCACGAGAACGACGTGGTAGCCGAGTCTCGATACTGGTCGGACATCAACTCCGGGAGCGCCACGGCGACCAGCTCCGCTTTTGTGAGGTTCGCGAAGGGATTGATGACGACGACGTCGATCTGAAGGGCGGTCAGCAGCCTCGACAATAAGTGGAACGTGTATGGGTGCGTGGACCGAGTGGTCAACGCACCTCCCCGGCCGGCGTCGAGCGGGGGGTTGATGCTGGTGAACCCGTTCTCCGGAACCCACAGCTCAGGAGCGGAATGCGCGGCAGCGGTCACTACCCCGAGAGCCATGAACATCAGCGAGCGAGAGCGCGGCCCGTGGTTCTTGCGCCGCTTCGAGTCGCGAATGTAAAGCTCGTAGCGGTCGTACGGGGGACCGACGATCGTGTCGGCGATCGCATTCTGCGCGCGCCGCACCGCCTTGGACGCATCTCGGTGGCCAACGAAACGAACACCGGCCGCACTCCCACGAAGACCGATCACGGCACCGCACAACGAGTCCAGACCCCCGGAGAGCAGCTGCACTCGTGCCGCAGGCTCCGAGACAGCCAACGGCAGTCTCGCGGTGGCCGGCTTCAGACTGATACTCCACGAATCTCCTGTCAGCCAGTGGAGAATGTCAGCGAAGCTGGAGATCGGACTACCACGCCACGACGAGGGGTCCTCTATGTGGACGGTGAGCTCGAAGTTCCGGTGCAGCGAAACCTCTGGCTTCGCGATAGCGGTGTCGGCGAAGTAGGCAGCCGCCGCGATCCGAAACAGGTCGCGTGCAACGACCGGTGCGGCCGCAAACTCGCCCAAGTCCCACGTCATCGTTGAGGCGAGGTCCGCACTCGAAACGTCTTTCGTCGACCACGCGAACGCGAGCCCCGCGCCGGTGGACGATGAACCCGCAGGGAGAACTTCGATCTGGTGCGTCTGCATTAGCCGTCTCCCTTGCCGAACACGCGACACGCTTTCGCGGCAAGCGAAGAGGCGAAGTCCGCCACAGCTTGGGGCGTGGCGTTCACGAGCTGGCCTGCGATCTGTCTGACCTTCCCACCGATGTATGTGCGCACCTTCTGCTCCAGCTGCACCAGGGCACTGCGCACGATTGAGACGCGACGTTCGCTTGCGGAGAGTTGCACGAGGGTGGTCTTCCACGCGAGCTCGGTCACGAAGCGCCCTACTGTGTCCGCGAGGGACGCGTCAGCGCTCTGTTCCGTGGAGCGCATGGTGGCAAGGAGCGCCTGCTGGAGGGCAGCGTCGTCGGGATGCGAGGCCGGGCCCAGCACGAGCGCGATGAGTTCGGTGAACAGCCGGACGCCGCTGAGTCCCTCCAGTGTGGAGAAATCCACGCCGTACTCGACAAGGTGGGGAACGTCGCCTTGCTGGATCGATGCCAGCGCGTCCAGTACCAAGGATCCGCGTGCAGCCTGCCGCGAGAACGTCGCGCCGCCGCTGTCGCGCCCGTCCCCGGAGCTTGAGGATCCGTCACCACGTCGGCCGCGAAGAAGATCCTGAACCCTATAGGACTTGCCCTGTTTGTCGCCGCGAGACAGTGACTTGCCGAGTGCCGACATCACGCCGCCTGCAATCGGTGCTGCGGGCGAGACGTTCAATGCATCTGCGGCGTCGTACAGCGAATCAACCGTGCCCGACCATGCGCCGGACCCACCGAACGCTCCCGACGTTCCCATCAGAGCACAACCCCGTCGGATTCTTCATCGATCGCCGCCAATAGTTCGGGTGTAGCACCGGGCCGCGTACGAAGCGCGGCAACGACCTCTGGGAAGGATGCCGCTAGCCACGGGACGTGCTCTGCATCGAGCGCGTTCAGAACGAACTCGTCCAGTATCACGGCGCTCATGATCGGACGGAGATCGGGCCGCTTGACGCCCAACGCCTGCAACGACTCCAGAGCTGCCGACGAGCGGTCTCCGACGATCGCCGTCGCAAGGTGCCGCGCGACATCCTCGTCTCCGCTGGAGGGCATCGTTGTTAGCCTGCTGATGGCTTCCGTCCTGATAAGGCCACTCGTATCTGTAAGTTGCGCGAGGAGGGAACTCTGCTCGTCGTCCAGCACCGCGGCGGATTGGAGTGTTGCGACCGTGGCTGTGGCGAATGAGACATACCGGTCGACCCATGCCCCGACGTCGGACGCCTTTGGCTCCTCGTTGGCCCATGCTGTGATCTCTGCCGGTGCCTCGATAGCTCCGCTCTCCCACCCGCCGAGAAGCTGCCGCCTCTGTGTTTCGCTCGTTCCGACAAGCTCCCGGAACTGATGGGGGTGATTCTGTTCGAGCAGCCAGAGCTTCATGAGGATCTCGACCGGGAATCCCTCGAACTGGGCTCCCAGCATCTCGGCACGCACGGCGAAGTTGTTTAGGAACCGCTTGAGCTGCCGCGGGGTCTCGCGCCGTGAAGTACTCATTCCGCGAACGATCTGGTTCGCCAGTCGGATGTGCTCTTCTGTCGGGAACGACTCGTGAAGGTTTGCTGCGACATAGGGCACCTCGCCCTTGATGCGTCGGAGGGCAGCCTTCTCCGCAACGGCCGCCGCGCAGTCCCTGCCCGCATCCGCCTGAACAAAGAGCGCTGCGAGGTAGGCGACGGCGTCGGCCGACGACAATCGCGGCAATGTGAAAGGCAGCTGAACAATCTTCTCCGTGTAGCGGTCGGCGAAACGCCCTCGACTTCCTCCACTGCGATCGAGGGCGTCGCGAAGGCTCTCCCGGATAAAGTCGTCGTCCGCAGCAATCACGAAGGACATGCCCTTCACGCTCAGGAATAGCTTGATCGCTTCAAGCGCTCCGAGCACATCGTCGGGGAGCGAGCGGTCGAGATCGTCGATGAGCACGACGACACGCCACCCATCACCCATCCCAGCGAGCAACTTTCCAAAGTCCGCGCGGAAGTCGCGCATCCCCTTCGCGGCCGGTGCTTTGGCTGGCTCAGGCGTGAGAGCGTTGACCAACTCAGCGATGTTCGGCGTCAACGTCACGGCGGATGTGATCGCGACCTGAGCGACCTTGCTCCAGGAGACTCTCTTGCGGAGATCGTTCAGCTTGTCGATCAGATCAGAGGCCACACCCGTGAGTTTCGCCGAACCACCCTGTCGCTTCGCGAGGCGCTCAGCGGTCAGCTCTGCCGCGATACCTTCCAGAACACGATTGATCAGCGTGCCACGCGGATCGCCAGAGTCCACGAACTCCCATGGATCGATAACGACCACGACAACGTCGTCGCGGCGCCGCAGTTCCACTTCGATCAGGTTGAGTGCCGTGCTCTTGCCGCCGCCCCAAGGAGAGTTCAGGCCAACGGTGAGCGTCTCAAAACGGTCATCAACGGCAACATCCGCGACTGCGACCGCCACCGCGTGCAGTCCAGTCAGATCCTGCGTTGCAGGGTTGTCATCGAACAGGTAGTCCGACCTCGTCACCGCCCCTCCTTCCTCTGCGTTGAGCGTGACGTCGTCCACAGCAAATGGCAGAACTGCCAAGTGTCTGCCAACTACCCGTGGAACTGTCATTTCGGCGTGGAACCTACACCTATCCGAAGTCGCCGGGGGCCATGTCGGCGAAGCGCGAGTAATGGCCCTGGAATGCGACGGTGATCGTGTCGGTGGGTCCGTTACGGTGCTTGGCGACGATCAGGTCGGCCTCGCCAGCGCGGGGTGAGTCCTTCTCGTAGGCCGCTTCACGGTGCAGCAGCACGACCATGTCGGCATCCTGCTCGATCGAACCCGATTCACGCAGGTCAGACAGCGCCGGCTTCTTGTCGGCACGCTGCTCGGGACCACGGTTCAGCTGCGACAACGCGATCACGGGAACCCCGAGTTCCTTGGCGAGCAGCTTCAGCGCACGGGAGAATTCCGAGACCTCCTGCTGACGCGACTCGACCCGCTTGCCGCTTGTCATGAGCTGCAGGTAGTCGATGACGACCATCTTCAGGCCGGCGCGCTGCTTGAGTCGGCGGCACTTTGCCCGGATCTCGACGAGGGTCATGTTCGGGCTGTCGTCGATGTAGAGCGGTGCCTCATTGATGCGGCCTCGGGTGGCGGCGATCGTCGTCCAGTCGCGGGAGTCGAGCGTGCCCTTGCGCATGTTCTGCAGCGGCACGGCGCCCTCCGCACTCATGAGGCGCATGGCGATCTCGCTGCGCCCCATTTCGAGTGAGAAGAAGATCGTCGGCATGTTGTTCTTGATCGCCGCGGCTCGCGCGAAGTCGAGGGCGAGCGTCGACTTACCCATCGCGGGACGAGCGGCGATGATGATCATCTGCCCGGGGTGCAACCCGTTCGTGAGCTGATCGAGACCGCTGAAGCCCGTCGGGATGCCGGTCATCTTGCCATCGCGGCCACGCGCGGCCTCGATCTCTTCGAGTGCGGCATCGACCGCGGTCTCGAGCGGCACATAGTCTTCGGCTGCCTCGGCGCCGGTGACCGAGTAGATCTCCGCCTGCGCGGAGTTGACGAGGTCTACGGCTTCGCCCTGCCCGGCGTATCCCATT
Organism: Microbacterium sp. UBA837; assembly: GCF_002296025.1. Classification (NCBI taxonomy): domain Bacteria; kingdom Bacillati; phylum Actinomycetota; class Actinomycetes; order Micrococcales; family Microbacteriaceae; genus Microbacterium; species Microbacterium sp. UBA837. Next base: position 23,409 of record NZ_DBHD01000175.1, on the reverse strand, counting down.
TGGACGATGCGGGTACCGGCCTCGACGAGACGACGCAGGAGCGCGCGCTCCGCGACGATCGACGCGTAATAGGCGGCGTTGGCGGCGGTAGGGACGATCGAGGTGAGCGTGTGCAGATAGTCGGCGCCGCCGGCGCGCTGCAGTTCACCCGTCTTGATGAGCTCGTCGGTGACCGTGATGACATCGGTCGGCTCACCGTGCGAGTAGAGCGTGAGGATCGCCTCGAAGATCAGTTCGTGCTTGGGGATGTAGAAGTCAGCGCCGCGCAGGGTCTCGATGACATCGGCGACGGCATCCTTCGACAGCAGCATGCCGCCGAGTGCGCTCTGCTCGGCGAGGATGTCGTGCGGCGGAGTGCGCTCGTGCTCACGGGGTCCGCCGAGCCGATCCTCCGAGATGTCCGCAATCGACATGTATCCCCCTTCACTGTGATGACGTCAACCGTCGTGCGTTCACTGCCCGCGACTCGCTGGGGCGAGCGTTCGGGCTGGTTGCCGAGGCCGTACAGCTATCCGGTTTTCGCGCCGAATGCGGATCGCCTCCCCACCGGGCAGGACCACGCTAGGGATGGGGTCCGACACCCGCAACACAGCCTGTGGATAACTTTGTGGAGAAGATGCGGGAAACGCCGTGGAGCTTGTGAGAAGTGCCTGTGGACAAAGCCTGGGGGTCTACGGAAATGGGCATGCGAATATCCACCTGATCTGGGTTTTGTTTTACGCACAGATTGTGGACAAGGTTGTGGTTGAACCTGGGATTGAAGGTTCGCTTCGGGACCGTCCACTGTGTACAAACGGCGGGGATTCTCCTACCAGGGACCCCGCGAACGTGCAAGTAGGACGAGCAAAGGGCGAAACGTCCTGCAGGGGCAAGGGGGATTGTGCTTCACGCGAATCGGCGTCTGATCCCGCGCAAATCGAGCGTTCAATGACCGGCTGTTCGGGGAGCGGAGGCGAACGATGGACACGCATCCTCAGCGGATGACGTCGGCGACTCGGAGACCGGAGGGTCCACGACTCCTGCAGGTCCTGGTGACCCCGGTGACCCCGGTGACCCGGGCAACCCCAGTAACCCTGGTGAACCCGCACCCCGGGCAGCCCTGGCCAACCGGGTAACCCCGGCGGCGGGATCACCGGCGGCGGCCAGTCCGCAGCGCTGAGCGCAACGGGCCTTGCCAGCACCGGCGGCACCGCGCCGCTGTGGGGCATTGCGGCGGCACTGCTCGTCGCGGGCGTCACCGCGACACTGGTCGCCCGACGCCCTGCACGCCGCTGACGCAGAAGGGCGGATGCTGCAGACTGCGTGTCTGCGGCATCCGCCCTTCGGGGCGTCTCGCGATTACTTCGCGGCGACGACCTGCAGCGTGATCACGGCGGTCACGTCGTCGCGCAGACGGATCGTGGCCTCGTGCTCGCCGACCGACTTGATCGGCGACGTGATGTGGATCTTGCGCTTGTCGAGGTCACCAAAACCGGCGGCCTTGACAGCGTCCGCGACATCCGCGGGCTTGACCGAACCGAACAGGCGGCCTTCGGCGCCAGCCTTGATGGCGAGCTTGACCTTGTTCGACTCGAGGTTCTGCTTGAGCGAAACAGCCTCTTCGTGGTCGTGGATCGCACGAGCCTCGCGTGCAGCGCGGATCGAGGCGACCTGCTTCTCGCCACCGCGGCTCCAGGCCACGGCGAATCCCTGCGGGATGAGGTAGTTACGGGCGTACCCGTCCTTGACCTCGACAACGTCACCGGCGCTACCGAGCCCGGCGACCTCGTTCGTGAGAATGAGCTTCGACATGGGGACTCCTTAGCGGCCAGCGCCGGCGTAAGGCAGGAGCGCCATTTCGCGCGCGTTCTTGATCGCGCGGGCGATCAGACGCTGCTCCTGCACCGAAACACCGGTGATACGACGGGCGCGGATCTTGCCGCGCTCCGAGATGAACTTGCGGAGGGTTGCGACATCCTTGTAGTCGATGACGCCGACCCGGATTGCCTTTGCCGGTGCTACCGGCTTGCCGCCCTTGCGCGGCTTGCGGCGATCGCCGCTTGACTTTCCAGCCATGGGATTTCCTTACGTGTGAACGGATGCCGCGGCATCCGTAGTGCTTAGAACGGGGTGTCGTCGCCGTAGCTGCCGGGGGCAGCCCAAGCGTCGGCGTTCGAGGAACCGGGGGTCGACCAGGGCTCGTCGGCAACCTGACCGCGGGACTGGCTACCGCCACCGCCGCCACCGCTGCTCGCGGCGCGCGTGACCTGAGCTGTCGCGTAACGCAGCGACGGGCCGATCTCGTCGACCTCCAGCTCGATGGCGGTGCGGTTGTTGCCTTCGCGGTCCTGGTAGCTGCGCTGCTTGAGGCGCCCGGTCGCGATGACGCGGGAGCCCTTGGTCAGCGAGCCGGCGACGTGCTCGGCGAAGTCACGCCAGACGCTCGCGCGAAGGAACAGCGCTTCGCCGTCCTTCCACTCATTGGCCTGACGGTCGAAAGTGCGCGGCGTCGATGCGATCGTGAAGTTCGCGACCGGAAGCCCGTTCTGCGTGTAGCGCAGCTCGGGATCAGCCGTGAGGTTGCCCACAACGGTGATGACGGTTTCGCCGGCCATGACGATTACGCCTTCGCAGCCCGAGCCGGTGCGGCAGCCTTGCGGGCAGCCTTCTCTTCGGCGCGCTTTGCCTCCGACGCGACCATCGCAATGGCCTCCTCGGCACGAAGCACCTTGGTGCGCATGATCTGCTCGTTCAGCTTGAGCTGACGGTCGAGCTCCTGCGCGGCATCGCTGGTCGAGGTGAAGTTGACGACGGCGTAGATGCCCTCGGTCTTCTTCTGGATCTCGTAAGCCAGGCGACGGCGGCCCCAGACATCGACGTTCTCGATCGAGCCACCATCGTTGGTGATGACTGCGAGGAACTTGTCGAGGGTCGTGGGGACCTGGCGCTCGTCGATCTCAGGGTTGATGATCACCATGAGTTCGTACTGGTGTGTGTGCGTCACTGACCCACCTCCTTCGGACTAGAACGGCTGTCGGGCATTTCCCGACAGCAGGAGGGTGTGTGCACGTGTCCGGACTGATTCCGCATGAGCGGATGCCGGACAACCTTCACAGTGTATCGGATGCGGCATCCGCGGCCCAACCGGCCGTTCTCCGCTGCCGGTGCGGCCCGGGTCTCAGGCGCGGCGTCCGGGCGTCTCGCCCCGCATCCGCATCACCAGTGCGTGCAGTGGGCTGGTCAGGAACAGCAGGAACATCCACCAGTAGTTGAGCGTCGGGACGATGAGCATCATGAGGAGCGCGACGGTGAAGAGCGCCGTGATGATGACACCGACGATCAGCCCTTCCCGGAGCCGCGACGGCTTCTCGCGGTGCAGCTCGGGGTGATGGATGAGGTAGACGCGCGTCAGGGTCAGCACCAGGCTCGTGACGATGAGCGAACCGACGTACAAGAGCTTTTCGATCGGGTCCGGCTCGAATGTGCTGGTGATCGCCGTGGCCACAGGGAGCCACACGATCGTGAACATCCACAGGATGGTCAGCCACAGCAGGGCCTGGTTCACACGCTCGACCTTCGCGAACATGCGGTGGTGGGTGATCCAGAAGTTGGCGATGAGCACGAAGCTCAGCATGAAGGTGAGCAGGCTCGGCCACTCCGCAGCCACCCAAGCTCCCGCCCCCGACTCGGTGGCGTCGGTCACACTGTCCATGAGCGGCAGGATCAGCAGCGTCATGGCGATCGCCACGACGGCATCCGTGAATGCCTTCAGCCGTTCGGCGGATGGCAGCTCGGCATCCGCCGACCGCTGCTCGTCCGCGCGAGACTCGGCATCCGTCATGCCGCCACCGTACTACCCCGCCGCACCGCCGTATCACCGAGCGGGGGTGGGGCGGCGGAGTCAGGCCGTGCGGCCGAGGCCAAAGTACTCGAGTTCGGCGTCGTTGAGCATCCGCGAACGAATGAGGAATCTCTTGCCGGTCGGACTCTCGACGCTGAATCCGGCACCCCGGCCTGGAACCACGTCCACGGTGAGATGCGTGTACTTCCAGTACTCGAACTGCGACTCCGACATGAAGAACTCGATCGGCTCGATCCCGTCGATGTCCAGGGTCCCGAGCTTCACGTCGCTGGGTCCGGTCATGAACATGCCGACCGGGTAGCACATGGGGGCGCTGCCGTCGCAGCATCCGCCCGACTGATGGAACATGAGTGGTCCGTGCTGCCCTGCGAGTTCCCGCAGCAGCGCTGCCGCCTCCTCGGTGACCGCAACGCGTTCGTAGGTTCCAATGCTGACCATGGTGTCTCTCCCTTACGAGCCGGTGCCGAACGCAGGATCACCAGGCGCCGGCTGGGTGATTCGCCGGCCGGACGGCGGTTTGATCCTGCATTCGGCACGCGGGGCGACATCCGTGACGGATGCCGCCCGTGGCGTGTCGGCTTAGAAGAAGCCCATCGGGCCTTCGGCGTAGGAGACCAGGAGGTTCTTGGTCTGCTGGTAATGATCGAGCATCTTCAGGTGGTTCTCGCGACCGATGCCCGACTGCTTGTAGCCACCGAACGCGGCGTGCGCCGGGTACTGGTGGTACGTATTCGTCCACACGCGGCCGGCCTCGATGGCGCGCCCCGCACGGTAGGCGGTGTCACCCGACCGGCTCCACACCCCGGCGCCCAGGCCGTAGAGCGTGTCGTTGGCGATGTGGATCGCGTCGTCGAACCCGTCGAACGAGGTCACCGAGACGACCGGACCGAAGATCTCCTCCTGGAAGATCCGCATGTCGTTCGTGCCCTCGAACACGGTCGGGGCGACGTAGTAGCCGCCGCTGAGGTCACCGCCGAGGTCGACCCGCTCGCCGCCGGCGAGGAGCTTGGCCCCGCCGTCCTTGCCGATCTGGATGTACGAGAGGATCTTCTCGAGCTGGTCGTTGGATGCCTGCGCACCGATCATCGTCGCCGGGTCCAGCGGGTTGCCCTGGACGATCTTGCCCACCCGCTCGAGTCCGTCCCCGAGGAACTGGTCGTAGATCGAACGCTGGATGAGCGCGCGCGACGGGCAGGTGCACACCTCACCCTGGTTGAGCGCGAAGAACGTGAAGCCCTCGAGCGCCTTGTCGTAGTAGTCATCGTGGCGTACGCGCGCGACATCCTCGAAGAAGACGTTCGCGCTCTTGCCTCCGAGTTCGAGGGTCACCGGGATGAGGTTCTGCGACGCGTACTGCATGATCAGGCGCCCGGTGGTGGTCTCACCCGTGAAGGCGACCTTGCGGATGCCCTTGTGCTGCGCGAGCGGCGCCCCTGCCTCGATGCCGAAGCCGTTGACGATGTTGACGACACCGGCCGGCAGCAGGTCGCCGATGAGGTCGAACAGGAACAGGATGGATGCGGGAGTCTGCTCGGCCGGCTTGAGCACGATGCAGTTGCCGGCTGCGAGCGCCGGCGCGAGCTTCCAGGTCGCCATGAGAATCGGGAAGTTCCAGGGGATGATCTGGCCGACCACACCGAGGGGCTCGTTGAAGTGGTAGGCGACGGTGTCTTCGTCGATCTGGCTCAGCGACCCTTCTTGGGCCCGAAGCACGCCCGCGAAATAGCGGAAGTGATCGATCGCGAGCGGGATGTCGGCGGCGAGAGTCTCGCGGACGGGCTTGCCGTTCTCCCATGTCTCGGCGACGGCGATGGCCTCGAGGTTCTGCTCCATCCGGTCGGCGATCTTGTTGAGGATGTTGGCTCGCTCGGCGGGAGTGGTGCGCTTCCAGCTCTGGAACGCCTTCCATGCGACATCCACCGCGCGGTCGATGTCTTCGACGGTGCCTCGCCCGACCTCGCAGAAGGGCTTGCCGGTAACGGGGGTGATGTTCTCGAAGTACTGGCCCTTGATCGGTTCGACGAACTCGCCGCCGATGTAGTGGCCGTATCGGGGACGGTAGGTGGCAACGGACCCGCGCTCGCCCGGCGCGGCGTAGACGCTCGAAACGCCCTCTTCGACGATGGTCATGCTGAGTCTCCTTCGACTGCGTCGCGACGGCCGTCGTCGCGATGGGTCGACGCTAGGTGAGGCAACGTTGCATTCCGTTGCACGGGGCTCACGGCATCCGTTGCACGTGAAACACCCCAGGCGAGTTGCACTTCATTCAGCCGAGTTGTCCCTTATCCAGCCGAGTTGTCCTGACCTGGGCACACCAACTCGGCAAGACGAACACCAACTCGGCGGGGAACGCGTCAGGGGTCGACGCGCTCAAGACGGTCGATGCGCGCGACCAAGCCGGCCCGCTTCGGAGACCTGGCAGGGAGCATGGACAGGCACAGGCGAAGCACCTCGACGTCGTCGGCTCCGGCATCCGTGTCAGCGAAGGCGAGGAGCACATCCAGGCTGGCCTCTGCCAGCATCGCTTCGCGCAGGGTCACCCGGACGGTATCGCGGAACTCCTCGACGCCGGGGGCCGCCGAGTCGGGGAGCACATCGCCGCGATAAGCCGCGAGCGCAACCCGGTGCGCGCCGCGATCAAGGAGCGAAAGCAGCTGATGCGCATCGGTCTCGAGCGGCACCGTGAGCCGGTAGGGCCGGGATTCCGGCGCGAGCGACGGCGCGATCCGCTCGAGAACCTTGCGCAGCCGAACCATCTCGGCCCGCAGCGTCGTTCCCGCATCAGGATCGCCGTACACGAGTTCACCGAGGGATTCGGCCGAGACGCCCTGGCGATGGGTCGCGAGGCACAGCAGGATCTCGGCGTGCCGCGTTGTCAGCTCACTCACCCGCAGGTGTCCGTCTGAGAGGGTCTCGAGCAGGGCGCGGTCTCGGCCGAGCACGCGAAGGGTCGCCACGACGGATGCCGAAGCCGGCCGGGCCCGCCGGGGTTTGGGTGTGTCGACCTCAACCCCGTCCGCGGCAGCGCGCGGGCCGGAAGCCCGCTCCCGCAGACGAGAGAGCAGCAGCTCACCCTCGACGGCACGGGCTGTCGCATCCACCAGCAGCTGCGCTTGGGCCGACGCGGCAGGGTCGCCTCCGGTCACGTCGATGACCCCGAGAAGGCGGCGGGTCTCGGGGTCGTGCACTGGCGCCGCGGTACATGACCAGGGCTGCACGAGCCGGTTGAAGTGCTCGGCGCCGCGGATCTGCACCGAACGATCCAGGGCGAGGGCGGTTCCCGGCGCCGCCGTGCCGACTGCCTTCTCCGACCAGTCGGCTCCGGGCACGAAGCCCATATCGCCGGTGAGGGATCGCAACGTGCGGTCGCCCTCGACCCACAGCAGCCGTCCCGCGGCATCTCCGATCGCGACGATCACCCCCGATTCCTCGGCGGCTCCCGGGATCAGCAGTCCCCGGATCATGTCCATGACAGAACCGAGCGGATGCTGCGCCCGAAGCAGCTCGAGTTCTTCGACGCTCAGGGCGAGCGGGGGAAGACCCTCGACGCCCACACGTCCGTCGCGCGAACGCCGCCAGCTCTCGCGCACGACGCCCCGCACGTCGCCGACCCGCGCATCAGTATCGTTGCCGAGCACGAACTCCTCGCGGGCGCGCTCGATGATCAGCCTCGAGGCGTCGGGGGTGGTACCCGACCCGGGGGACCACGGCGAGGGCATGGGGACTCCGATCGGCACTGATCGTGATGGGCGCGGGCGGCTGTGCGCGCCGGTGCGGTCCAGTGTAGGCGCGGCGGCGGCCGGTGTCGCCGGGTAGCGTGGCTGCGTGCGGATCACGGTACTTTCGGGCGGCGTCGGCGGGGCTCGTTTCGTGAGCGGAGTGCGCGGGTGGGCGCGGCGGGATGCCGCGGCGCAGGGCCTTCCCGACGACGACGCTCACGACATCCGCGTGGTCGTGAACACCGGAGACGACTGGTGGCTAGCGGGCCTGCGGATCGCCCCCGACCATGACTCTCTGCTGTACTCGCTGAGCGGACAGAACGACCAGGATCGGGGATGGGGTCGGCGCGACGAGACGGAGCGCGTCGCGTCAGAACTCCAAACCTGGGGTGTGACGCCAGAGTGGTTCACCCTCGGGGATCTCGACCTCGGTGTGCACATCGCGCGCACCGCCTGGCTTCGGGGCGGAGTGCCGCTCGGAGAGGTCTATCGCCGACTCGGCGCGCGCTGGCAACTCGGGGCGACCCTCGTTCCGGCGACCGAGGATGAAATCGATACCTACGTGCACACTGCCGACGGTCAGCGTATGCATTTTCAGGAATGGTGGACGCGGCACCGCGCGAGCATCCCGGCGGTGAGGTTCGAGAACGCCGACATCGAGAGGGCGCGGCCAGCCGGCGAGGCCCTCGACGCCGTCGCGGATGCCGACGTGATTCTTCTCGCGCCCTCGAACCCCGTCGTCTCGATCGGGCCGATCCTCGGTATCCCGGGGATGCGCGACGCGCTCCGCGCGGCATCCGCTCCCGTCGTCGGGGTCGCACCGGTCATCGGCGGTCGGGTCGTGCGGGGCATGGCTGACGCCTGCCTCACGGCGATCGGAGTCGATACGGATGCCGCCGCCATCGCCCGCCACTATGGCACCCGCCACGCGGGCGGCGTGCTCGATGGGTGGCTTGTCGCCGAAGAAGACGCGGCATCCGTCGCCGGGCTGACCGCGGACGGCATCGCGTCTCGCGCGGTTCCGCTGTGGATGCGGGATGCCGACACCTCGGCCACTCTCGCCGGCGACGCCATCGCGCTCGCGCAGAACCTGCGCTGAGGCTGGCGCCGCACTGCGGGGATCAGCTCACCCGCCCGGTCTTCTCTTGCCGCAACACGCCGTGTTCCTCTCCGAAGGCGCGGCGTGTCGCGACAAGTGTGCGGGGCAAGCGCCGGTCCCGCAGCGATTCACTTGCCCCAAACCGCGCAGTGCGCCAACGCTCCACGGCGTGTTGCGGCAAGCGAAGCCGTTGCGCCGAACCGACGGCGTGAGCCCGGGGGATCAGCCCCGGAACGCCCACCAGTCCCGCAGGCGCTTCTCGGCCTCGGCCTCGCCGAGCACTCCCTCATCCAGCCGCAGGTCAAGCAAGAACCGGTAAGCCTCGCCAACCTCGCGGCCGGGACCGATACCCAGCACCTCCTGGATCCGGTTCCCGTCGAGCTCGGGGCGCATCGCGTCGAGCTCCTCCTGCGCGGCAAGTTCAGCGATCCGTCGCTCGATGTCGTCATACGCGGATGCCAGACGCGCTGCCTTGCGCTTGTTGCGGGTCGTGACATCGGCGCGGGTCAGGATGTGGAGGCGCTCCAGTTCGTCGCCGGCATCCCGCACATATCGCCGCACCGCGGAGTCGGTCCACGCCCCCTCCGCGTACCCGAAGAACCGCAGGTGCAGCTCGATGAGCGTCGTGATCGTGTCGATCGTCGCCGCATCGAACCGCAGCTCCTTCAGGCGCTTACGCGCCATCCGCGCACCCTTGATGTCGTGGTGGTGGAACGTCACACCGCCGCCCGGCTCCAGGCGGCGCGTAGCGGGCTTGCCGATGTCGTGCAGCAGCGCAGCAAGCCGCAGCGGCACGTCGGGCTCGGCATCCGGATGCCGCTCGTGCTCGAGCTCGATCGCCTGACGCACGACCGTCAGCGAGTGCTCGTAGACATCCTTGTGGTGGTGGTGTTCGTCGATCTCGAGCCGCAGCGCCGGAACCTCGGGCAGGAACTGCTCCATCAGCCCCGTCTCGACAAGCAGACGGATGCCGCGCAACGGGTCATCGGTCTGCATGAGACGCACGAGCTCGCCGTGGATCCGCTCAGCGCTGACGATCCGGATGCTCTCGCGCAACCGCTGCATCGCCGAAACCGTCTCGGAATCGACGTCGAACGACAGCTGGGACGCGAACCGGGCGGCGCGCAGCATCCGGAGCGGATCGTCGCCGAAACTCACCGCGGGATCGGCCGGAGTTCGCAGTCGCTGTGCGAGGAGATCCTCGACTCCGCCGGAAGGATCGACGAGCTTTTGCGACGGAACCCGCAGCGCCATGGCGTTGACAGTGAAGTCGCGGCGCACGAGATCACCTTCGAGCGTGTCACCGAATTCGACAGTCGGTTTGCGGGTAACCCCGTCATAACTGTCGGCCCGATAGGTCGTGATCTCGACCTGCTCGGCCCCTCCACCGGGAAGCGCGATCCGCGCCCCGATCGTGCCGAAATCCCGCCCGATGTCCCAGTGCGCCGTGCTCAACGGCGCAACAATTCGCAGGATGTCGTCGGGTCGCGCGTTCGTCGTGAAGTCGAGATCGTGCGTGGTTCGGCCCAGCAGCGCATCGCGCACAGGACCGCCGACGATCGCGAGTTCGAAGCCCGCTTCCTCGAACGCCGCCGCAACTGCAGCGACGACGGGAGAGGTGGCGAGGGCGCCCAGGCGCGCGACACCCTCAGCCATGTTCAGCATGGGACCGAGCCTACCGGTGGGGGTCCGTGGACTCCGCTGCGCGTAAACCCCCCAGCCGAGTTGTCCCTCGTCCAGCCGAGTTGCACTCCATTCAGTCGAGTTGCACCTCCGGAGGAAGACCAACTCGGCGAAACAAAGACCAACTCGACGAAACAAACACCAACTCGGCGAAACAAACACCAACTCGACGAAACAAACACCAACTGCGCGGTCCTGGAATCCGCTCCGCGGGGTGTTTCCGGTCGGATACCTCGCTCGAGCCCGCGCGCCTCTCCGCGGTTCAGGCGACAGCCCCGCTCGGCTCCCGGAAGGGAAACGCCGCGACCTAGGCGACGGGATCGAGGAAGCCGAGGAAGGCGAGTTCGCGGACCCGCGGCAGCAGGTCGGCACGAAGTGCTGCGGCATCCACCTCGAGCAGCTCGGCTATCGCGTCGATGAGCACTCCGACTGGGAGGTCACCGTCGCACGCACCGACGAGCGCCGCGAGACCCGGATCGACCGTGAGCGTGCGGCCGAAACCCCGACCCTGATGCAGCTCGATGACGGTGGGGTCCTCAGCGCCGGGCACGAAATGGCGCGCTTCCGTGACGTCAGGGGCGGTCGTGAAAACGGATGCCGCGAGCCCGACGTCATCGCGGATTCCCAGCACATCGTGCACCGCGAGGGCCCGGGCAAGGTCCGCGCCCAGCCCCTCCTGCGGGGAGGGCGAGCTCACGCGCTCGAAACGCGACAGGGGAGCCGTGCCCGCCCCGGGGCGGCGCAGCAGGACGTAGCCGAAGCCGATGCCGGTCACCCCGCGCTGCTCGAAATCCTGCAGCCACAGGTCGATGAGGGCTGCGTACTCGGGTGAGCCCGGCGGCGTACCGCCATCGCGCACCCACAGCTGGGCATAGTCGAGGGGGCTGAGGATCTCGCGTTCGATGACCCACGCATCCATCGGCACGGATGCCGCGGCCACCCACTCCCGCACACGATCGAGGCCATCGCGTCCGTCGCGGTACTCCCAATTGCCGAGAAACTGCGCGATACCGCCGTCCGCGAGCACATCAGCCACTCCGGTGACGACCTGCCGCACGAGATCATCCCCGACAGCGCCGCCGTCGCGGTATTCGTAGGCGGGAGCCGAGACCCCGTCGGCGGTTGCACCGCGCGGGGTGATGACAAACGGCGGATTCGAGACCACACGGTCGAACCGCTCGCCGGCGACCGGGTCGAAGAGGCTGCCGTGGCGCACATCGATGCCGTCAGCGCCGTTGAGTGCGGCGCTCAGGCGCGCGAACCCCAGTGCACGGCTCGAGATGTCGGTCGCGACGACCTGGTCGGCGTAGAGGCGCGCGCGAAGGGCCTGGATGCCGCATCCGGTGCCGAGGTCCAGCACTCGACCCGCCGGCGTGGGCAGCTGCAGGGCCGCGAGGGTCAGCGACGCCCCACCAACCCCGAGCACATGATCGGTCGGCAACGCTCCCTCGAGGGCCGCTTCGTCGAGATCACTCGCAATCCACCACTCGCCAGCATCGGCATCCGTCTCGCCGCCCCACTCCTGCGGTCTGACCAGGGCGGCCGGCACCACTGTCTCACCGTCGATCATCGCGAGACCGAGCGTGACGAGTCCTGCAGCTCCGGTGCGGGGCAGTGCACCGTCGACGGCGTTCACCGGCTGCTGCATCCCGAGTCCGAGCAGGCGTGCGAGGGTTGCAAGAGCGTCGTCGCGTGGCGCGAGCGCACGGACGGCCGGCCCCCGCAGACCGCGCCCGATCGCGGCATCGCCCACGGAACCCCAGGCGTTCCGCAAGGCCTCGGCCGTGTAGCCGGCGGCTGTCAGGTCAGACGCCAGGGCGGCGCACGTCGTGGAGTCGGGATGAAGGGGCATCGTCACGGATCCATTCAAGCGCGGACGGCCTGCGGGATGCTCCGAGGCGCGGACCGTAGAATTCCGGCGGGATCCGCACGATCAGCGGTCGTCCCGCGATACGACATGACCGCGCCCACCCCGCTCCCCGCATCCGCGCCTCCCGGCCACCCTGTGCCGCGCCGCCGCACCGGTCTCAGCGGACTCGTCCGCCGCCTCTCGGCAACTGTCGCGATCGGGGTGCTCTTTGCAGCCGGCGGGCTCGCGACGGATGCCACGCCAGCCGCTGCCGCAGCAACGCCGACCCCGACGGCAACCGCCGTTGATCCGCAACTCGTAGCGGCTCCCCTCTCTGGCGGTGTTGTTTCACCCGGCGACTCGCTCGCCCTCTCGATCGGCCTCACCGCAGGATCCACGCCGCTAGCCGCGACGCAGGTGACCGTCGCGATCGGCACCGAACCCCTGACCACCAGGACCGACGTCGGTGACTGGCTCGCCTCCCCCCTGACCGAGCGCACCCCGACGATCGTCGGCACCGCGTCGCTCGACCCGGCTGCGGCCGGCGAGCGCACGAGCGCCATCGTGCGCGTCCCCGCAACCGACCCGGTGCTCACCGACCGCACCCCCGGCGTCTACCCCGTGCTCGCGAACGTCACGGTGGCGGGGCGCACCCTGCGGGCTGCGTCAGTCTTCGTCGTGCCCACCGGGGCGGCCTCGGATGTCGCGGTCATCGTGCCGATCACTGCCCCACCGACGGGCCGAGGCCTGCTCAGCGCCGACGACCTGGCATCACTGACCGCTGAGGACGGCGCACTGACCGCGGTGCTCACCGGTGTTCAGGGAACTGACGCGATCCTCGCGGTCGACCCCGCGATCCTTGCCGCGATCCGGGCCCTCGGCACCACCGCCCCGGCGACCGCTCGAGACTGGCTCGCACGCTTCGAGGCGCTCCCCAACGACCGGTTCGCGCTGCAGTTCGGCGACGCCGACCCCTCGGCCCAGGTCGCCGCCGGGGTTGTGCCGCCGCTGGCACCGACCTCGCTTGCCGCCTACATCGACCCGGCCGGCTTCTCGGGCAACGATCCCGAGCCGACCCCCACCGCCACCGCGACGCCTTCCGAATCCGACACGGATGACGAGTCCGGGCTCCCCACGCTCGACGAGCTCCTGGACGTCGGCGCCACAACCGACATCTGGTGGCCCGACGCTGTCACTGCCGAGGTCGTGGCCGCACTCGGCGCAGGCGGGGCACTGACACTCACCGACACGACAGCCATCGCAGCCCCGTCGCCTGCGGCGCATGCTCGCGCCGGCGATGCAGGCCTGCTCGTCGCCGATGCCGACGTGAGCGCCGTGCTCTCGACGGCTGCCGTGAGCGCCGATGCGCTTGACCGCGCGGCAGCCCTCGCCGAGGCATCCGCCCTTGAGGCGCTCCCCGTGACGGGAAGCGCGACGGTGGTTGCCCTCGACCGCAACCCGACGCGCAGTGCCGTCGCGCTGCGTGCTGCCATCGACGCGGCTCAGGCCCTCCCGGGCGCACGGCCGCTGGGACTCGCCGCTCTGATCAGCAGCGAATCGAGGGAGGTGACCATCACCGACCAACCCCTCGCCACGACGCGGATCGAGGTCGTTCCGACGCTGCTGGACGGTGAGCAGCGCATCGAGTCCTTCGCCAGTGTCATCGCGGAGCCGTCACTGCTGACGGGTGCCGAGCGCGCCGAGATCCTGCAGCTCCTGAGTCTCGGCTGGACGGGGCAGGATGCCGCGTGGGCCGACGCCCTCGACGCGCATGCCGAGGCCACGCGGGCTACCCTCTCGTCGGTTGCGATCCTGCCGCCGAGCCCGATCCAGCTGGTCGCCGCCGACGCCGAGATCCCCGTGGGCATCAAGAATGACCTGCCCTATCCCGTGACCGTCACCCTGCACGCCCGCAGCGATGACCTGCGACTCGAGGTCACCGAAAGCAGCGAGGTCGAGATCGGACCGCAACAGAGCACGCGCGCCTCGCTCCCCGTGAAGGCGCGGGTTGGCAGCGGCACCGTCGAGGTGGATCTGTCACTGACCAGCCCCACCGGCGTCCGTATCGGCACCGACCAGTCGCTGGAAGTGAACGTGCGCGCCGACTGGGAGACGATCGGGCTCGTCATCCTGTCGGTCCTTGCGGCGGCGTTCCTCGCTATCGGCGCGATTCGAACCGTCCGTCGCATTCGTCGCCGCCCCGAGAGCGGGGGCCCTGAGACCGCAGCAACCGACACCGCGGGCGCCGACACCGCGACGGATGCCGACAGCACCGCGCCGAAGGAGCAGTCGTGAGTTCGATCGGGCGTGCAAGCACCCTCATCGCCGCCGGCACGCTGGTGTCGCGGCTCACCGGGTTCCTGCGTTCGATGGTGCTCGTCGCGGCCGTCGGCTCCGTGGGGAGCCGCGCCGCTGACGCCTTCACGATCGCGAATCAGCTACCGAACAACCTCTACGCGATCATCTCGACGGGCCTGCTGACCGCGGTCGTCGTGCCGCAGATCGTGCAAGCTGCCGCGCACGCCGACGGCGGCCGCGCCTTCATCTCGAAACTGTTCACCCTCGGCACCGTCGCCCTGGTTGTGACCACCGCCATTGGCACGGTCGCGGCTCCCCTCCTCGTGCAGCTGTATGCGTCGCAGTTCACGCCCTCCCAGTTCGCGCTGGCTACCGCATTCGCGTACTGGTGCATCCCGCAGCTGCTGTTCTACGGGCTCTACGCGCTGCTCGGCGAAATCCTGAACGCCCGGAGGGTGTACGGCCCGTTCACCTGGGCCCCGATCGCCAACAACGTCATCTCGATCGCGGGATTCGGCGCCTTCATCGTGATCTTCGGCGGCCCGGTCACCGAGGTATCCGACTGGACACCGACGATGATTGCGCTGCTCGCCGGAACCGCCACCCTCGGCATCGTCGTGCAGGCAGCAGTGCTCATGGTCTTCTGGGTGCGAGCCGGATTGCATCTGCGCCCCGACTTCGCGTGGCGGGGCGTGGGTCTTCGCAACATCGGTCGCCTCGCCGGCTGGACCTTCCTCATGGTGATCGTCGGGCAGATCGCCGGGATCGTGCAGAGCCAGATCATGTCGGTCGTGTCTGGTGACGCGCCCGCCGCCACCGTCGCCGCGAACGCGTGGCTGCTGTACATGCTGCCCTTCTCGGTGTTCGTCCTGTCGATCGGCACCCCCTACTTCACACAGCTGAGCGAGCATGCCGCCGCTGGCCGAGACGAAGAGGTCCGCACCGACATCGCGCGCAGCATCCGTCTTCTCGGCCTGTTCATGGTGATCTCCACCGCGGTCCTCGCCGCCGCCGCAGTACCGGCCTCCCGAATCTTCACCACCACTCCGGACTACGCCGTGGATGCGTCGTGGGTGCTGCTGGCTTTCCTCGTCGGGCTCATCCCCCAGACCGTCCTGTTCATCATCGGACGCGTCTTCTACGCCTACAACGACACGCGAACCCCGTTCTTCTTCACCCTCGTGCAGGCGAGCATCGTCATGATCACGGCGGTGCTCGCACTGAACCTGCCGACAGCATTCGTCACCGCCGGCATCGCGCTCGGTCAGTCCCTCGCCGTGTGCGTCCAGCTCTCCCTGGCCACCTGGTTTCTGCGTCGGCGTCTGTCTCGCATCGGAATCCGGCGATGGATGCCGTCCCTTGCCCTGTTTGCCGCAGCTGCTGTTCCCGCGGGTCTCGTCGGCTGGGGCGTGTACCTCCTGTCCGGCGCTGAAACCAGCTGGATGCTCGAGAACCAGGTCACCGGCGCACTCGGCTCTGCTCTGATCGGCATCGTCGCCCTGGCGGTCTACGTCGGCATCCTCGCCCTGCTGCGCGTTCCCGAGCTCACGACGGCATGGCAGACCGTCCGGCGGATCATCTCTCGGCGGTGAACGTCGCTCGACTGAGCCGTGAATGACACTGCGGGCAACCAGGCCCGGGGAATGCCGCGCGGATAGCATGTGTTGAAGCATCCGGAACCGCAACGAAGGGTCGCTCATGCGCAATGTCATCATCATCGGGTCCGGTCCTGCCGGGTACACCGCAGCTATCTATGCGGCCCGGGGTGGGCACCAGCCGCTCGTTATCGCCAGCTCGGTGGAAGCCGGTGGCGAGCTCATGAACACCACCGAGGTGGAGAACTTCCCCGGCTTTCCCGACGGCATCATGGGTCCCGACCTGATGGCAAAAATGCAGGCCCAGGCGGAAAAATTCGGCTCCGAGATCGTCTATGACGACGTCGTTTCCGTGTCGCTCGACGGTGCAGTGAAGTCCGTCACCCTTGGGTCGGGCGCGACCCACGACGCTCACGCCGTGATCTTCGCGACAGGTTCCGCCCCGCGCAAGCTCGGCATCGAGGGCGAGAAGACCTTCTCGGGTCGCGGCGTTTCCTACTGCGCCACCTGCGACGGGTTCTTCTTCCGCGAGCGCGTCATCGCGGTCGTGGGCGGGGGCGACTCGGCGATGGAGGAGGCGACGTTCCTGACCAAGTTCGCCTCGAAGGTCTACATCATTCACCGTCGCGACGAGCTTCGTGCGTCCAAGATCATGCAGGATCGTGCGTTCGCCAACGAGAAGATCGAGTTCATCTTGAACAGCGAGATCATCGACATCAGCGGCGGGGACCAGGTGACTGGCGCGACGCTGCGTAACACCGTCTCCGGCGAGACCTCGGAGCTCGCGCTCGACGGGATCTTCGTGGCGATCGGTCACGACCCGCGCACGCACCTCGTTCACGGCGTGCTCGAACTCACCGAGGACGGCACGATCCAGCTCGAAGGTCGGTCGTCGCGCACGTCGGTCCCCGGCGTTTTCGCCGCCGGCGATGTCATCGACCCGACGTACCGACAGGCTGTCACCGCCGCGGGCTCCGGCGCCGTCGCAGCTCTGGATGTGGAGCACTACCTCGCCGCTCTTCTCGAAGACGCCACCGACCCCCTCCCTGACGAGCCCGTCGACGTCCCCTCCGAGGCATTGGCCTGAGCGCCGCGCACGCATCGGAACAATCGCGCCCCCTGACGCGTTTTCATAACTGAACGTTTTGACGAAGGAGAACACATGAGTGCCTCAGCTACGACCTCGGCGACGTGGGACCAGGATGTCCTGCAGGCCGAAGGCCCCGTTCTTGTCGACTTCTGGGCAGCCTGGTGCGGCCCGTGTCGCATGGTCGCCCCGGTGCTGGATGAAATCCAGGCCGAGCACCCCGACAAGATCACGATCCTCAAGCTCAACGTCGACGAGAACCCCGACCTCGCGATGAAGTATCAGATCACCTCGATCCCCGCCATGAAGGTCTTCCAGGGCGGCGAGGTCAAGACGACGATCATTGGTGCAAAGCCCAAGTACGCACTGGAACAGGATCTCGCCGAGTTCATCGGCTGACCCTTCGTTCCCACAGGATGCCGCGGTTCCCTCAGGGTCCGCGGCATCCGTCATTTCTGGGCCTTGCGCGGTGTGCGTCTTCCGCGCGGGGTCGCGCTGACGGATCGCCTCACGGAACGTCGGGAAGCAGGGAATCCCACGTGCGGTGGCGCGCGGAGCCGAGAAGCCGCCACACCGCACGGGTGAGCGGCGGGTAGTCCAGCGCGATCTGCCGGAGCACCCGGTAGTGACGGATGCCGGTTGAGGGCAAGCCGGTGGTGAGGATGTTCTCGGCACGCAGCATCAGAACGACGAGTTCATCCACGGTGGGGAGATCGTCCATGAACTCCCAGGGATCTTCGCCCGCGCGCAACCGCTCCTCGACCAGAACCGACAGTTCATCAGCCGCTTCGGCGCGCAGCAGCTCGACACTCGCCCGACGAGTCGGGGCCGAATTCTCGCGCGTCATTACTCCAGCGTACGTCGCTCTGAGGCTACGTCGCCCGGATGTGAATGATCAGGAACCGAAGCCCTCGACACCGAGCTCGGCAAGAATGCGGTTGAGGTCCTGAATACTTGCGAAGTCTATGCTGATCTGGCCTTTTTTTGCAGCGAGTGTGATCTTCACCCGAGTGTCGAGGCGATCACCGAGCCTCTCAGCCAACTCGTCGAGGTGACCGCGGCGGCCCCCAGCCTGAGGCTTCGCAGGCTTACGGCCAGCGGATGCCGCGCCCTTCGCTGCAGCTTCAGCCTCACGGACCGACAGGTCTTCGTTCACGATCTTGTCAGCGAGACGCGCCATGGCGTCATCTCCCTCGACCGACAAGATGGCGCGCGCGTGTCCGGCGCTGATGACCCCGGCTGCCACGCGCTGCTGCACGGGGATCGGCAGCTTGAGTAGGCGGATCGTGTTGCTGATCTGGGGCCTGGAGCGACCTATGCGTCCCGCGAGCTCCTCCTGCGTGATGCCGAAGTCCTCGAGCAACTGCTGGTAGGCCGACGCCTCTTCCAGCGGATTCAGCTGTGAGCGGTGCAGATTCTCCAGCAGAGCGTCCCGCAGGAGATGCTCGTCTGCAGTGTCGCGGACGATCGCTGGGATCGAGTCGAGTCCCGCCTCCCGGGAAGCCCGAGTGCGTCGCTCGCCCATGATGAGCTCATAGGTCCCGTCACCGCGATCGCGGACCACGACGGGCTGGAGCACACCGAACTCGCGCACACTGTGGACGAGCTCCGCGAGTTCGTCAGGGTCGAAGTTCGTGCGGGGCTGGCGCGGATTGGGAACTATCGTGTTCGGGTCGATGTGGATCAGCCGGGCTCCCGGTACCGTGACGAGATCCTCCGCGGGAGGCGCCTCCGGGAAGAACACGTCTACCGGCCGACTCTCGCCCTGATCGGCGGTAGGGATGAGAGCGCCGATTCCTCGACCGAGTCCCGTTCGCTTGGCCATCACTCGTCCCTTTCCTCAGCGTCGCGATCCGGGGCTGAACCCTCGGCGTCGACATCCGCGCTATCCGCACGGTGATCCCGTCGGACGATCTCCACTGCCGCCTCGCGATAGGCCACCGCCCCGACCGACTGACCATCGTAGGCGATCACAGTCTGCCCGAAGCTCGGGGCCTCGGAGATGCGCACCGAACGGGGGATGACGGTGGTGAGCACCTGGTTCGGGAAGTGCGCGCGGACTTCGTCAGCAACCTGCTGCGAGAGGCGGGTACGCCCGTCGTACATGGTGAGAAGAATCGTCGAGAGCGTCAGTGTGGGATTCAGATGCTTCTGAATCATCGACACCGTCCCCATCAGCTGGCTGAGCCCCTCGAGCGCGTAGTACTCACACTGGATCGGAATGAGTACTTCGTCTGCGGCGGTGAAGGCGTTGATCGTGAGCAGGCCGAGCGAGGGCGGACAGTCGATGAGCACGATGTCGATATCCGCGCCCTTCTTCGACAGGTACTTCTCCAGCGCGGTACGCAGCCGTCGTTCGCGAGCAACGAGCGAAACGAGCTCGATCTCGGCGCCAGCCAGATGGATCGTGCTCGGTGCACAGAACAACCGGGGGGACTCGGGACTCTGCTGGACGACCTGGGACAGCGGTCGCTCCTCGACCAGAACGTCGTACACGCTCGGGGTCTCCGCGTTGTGCGGGATGCTGAGCGCCGTGGATGCATTGCCCTGGGGGTCCAAGTCGACGACCAGCACCCGGGCACCCATGTGCGCGAATGCCGCTGCGAGGTTGACGGTCGACGTTGTCTTACCTACGCCGCCCTTCTGATTCGACACCGTGAAGATCCGTCGTCGACCCGCGTACTCCAGCGGGATCGCGTCAAGGGCCCGACGACGGGCGGTGAGGTCTGCGAGCTCGCGTGCCAAGGGGGTGTCGTAGAACGAGTCCGTCGCGGGATCCTCGTCGTGTTTCACGTGAAACGCTCCGATCGGGTCAAGGGCTTCTCTACTCTACGTGCGGCTTCCGACCCGGCCCGGGGTCGATCCGATGGCTCACCGTTCCACGTGAAACATGCTGCCGCACTCATGACTGCCTCGAGCGGCTCAGCCACCGACGGTAGCGTGAACGACACGGGTTGTCTCGTCGAGAACGCCCTCTCCGAGAGTGAGTACCCCGACGTCGGTGAGTCCGAATCGACGGATCTGCTTCTGGGCGGCTTCGATCTCCGCCTCGGCACCTCGCCCCTTGAAGAGCATGAGCCTTCCTCCGGGACGAACCAGCGGAGCCGTCATGGGAATCAGCGTGCGAAGCGCACTCACAGCACGCGCAGTGACGACATCGACGGATGCCTCGGGCGCCCATTCCTCCGCACGAGCACGAACCACGGTGACGTTGCCGAGACCCAAAGCGTCGGCTTGCTCCGTCAACCAGGCGACGCGCCGCTCCATCGGCTCGACCAACGTCCACGTGACGTCGGGTCGGGCGATAGCCAGGACGATTCCCGGGAGGCCCGCCCCCGAGCCGATGTCAGCAGCGCGCCCATCGAAGAGGGGGGCAGCGATCGCACTATTCAGAATGTGCCGCGTCCACAGTCGCGGAAGCTCCAGGGGACCGATGAGTCCTCGGGTCTCGCCCTGCTCGGCCAAAGCCGCCGTGAACTCACGGGCAAGGTCGATCCGCTCACCGAACAGGGCAGCCGCTGCGGCGGGTTCGGCCTCAAGAGTGGTCATCGATGTTTCACGTGAAACGCGCACTCAGGCGCGGCGGATCACGGTGTGTCGATCGGCGCCCTCGCCGTACGACTCGGAGACAAGGCCACGCTCGGCAACAAGGTCGTGGATGAGCTTGCGCTCGTAGCTCGACATCGGGGGGAGCGAGGCCTGCGACGCACCCTCGTCCAGCCGAGCGACAGCACGATCCACGAGGGCATCGAGCTCTCGCTGACGCGTGTCGCGAGAACCGCCGATGTCCAGGATCAGGCGCGAGAAGCGCCCGGTACGGTTCTGCACAGCAATGCGCGTAAGTTCCTGGAGCGCCTGGACGGTCGTCGGGTCGGCTAGAGCACCCAGATCTGCCGCTCCCTCACCGCCGTCCTGCTCGATAGAGACGTACGCGCGACCGTTGCGAACGTCCAGGGCGAGGTCGCCATCGATGTCCGCGATGTCGAGGAGTCCTTCAAGGAAGTCGGCGGCTACGTCGCCTTCCTGCTCCAGGTCTTCGATCGTCGCCTCTGCGCGAGACGAAGCGGTGCCGGGGGTCGTTGTCATCTCCACCCTCTTGTTCCTACTTGTTCGATTCCGGTGAGGGTGATGGGCCCTCCGCTGCACGGCCCGTGGGGCGCGGATTCTGTGGCCGAGAGGTGGCGCCGCCAGCGGAGCGGTTACCCTGCTTCTTCGCGCGCTGCTTACTCATCGGCTGCTCACGCTTCGGAGCCTGAGCCTTCGCCTTCTCAGCCTCTTCCAGCAGTCGCTGCTGCTCGGCCAAGTACTTGTCCATCGGCACGACCTTGCCGCTGGAGTCGATCGCCTTGCCCTTGCGAGCCAGTCGCTCCTCGCGCTGCTTCGCCGCCTCGGAGCCCGGGGTCGGCATCTCACGGATGACGATGAACTGCTGAACCATCGTCCAGATGTTGCTGGTGAACCAGTAGAGCACGACACCCAGCGGGAAGAAGACACCCGAGAAGACGAACGCGAACGGCAGGACCCACAGCATGATGCGCTGCATCTGGTAGGCCTGGCCGGTCTTGGCCTCGGGGGAGAGGTTCTTGGAGATGATCTGGAGCTGCGTGAAGAACTGCGAGGCGATCATCAGGATGACGAGCACGACGAGGATCATCACGGCAGGCGTGTTGCCGGTGTTCCAGGCGTCGATGAGGGTCTCGTGCAGGGACGCAACTCCGAAGAGGGAGGCGTCGTAGAACTGCTTGGTGAGCTCCGGGCCGAGCACGCCGACACCACCGAGACCGAGTTCGGCGTTGACCTTGACGCTGCTGAGCACGGAGTACAGCGAGAAGAACACCGGCATCTGCACGAGCAGCGGAAGGCACCCGGAAACGGGGCTCGTCCCGTGCTTCTTGTACAACGCCATCGTCTCGCGGCTCATGGCCTCGCGAGAGAGCTGATCCTTCTTGCCGCGGTACTTGTCCTGGATCTTGCGGAGCTCGGGAGCGATCTCCATCATCTTGCGCTGCGACTTGATCTGCTTGACGAACAGCGGGATGAGTGCGGCACGCACGACGACGACGAGGCCGACGATCGCCAAGACCCAGGTGATGCCCTCGGCCGGAGGCAGTCCGATCGCGGTGAAGAGCCAGTGCCACGCGACGAGGATGAGTTCGACTACCCACTTCAGTGGCCACAGGATGATGCCGAACAGATCGAAGCCGCCGCCGGCCGCCGCGGTGGGCGACGGAGAGGGGGTCGCATTGGCGAGGAGATCCAGCAAGGATCAGTCCTTTCTGCGTGGCACGACGAACCCGTGCCGGGTGAGATCGAAGGGGAAGTGCTCGTGGGGTGGAACGTCATCGACGCCACCCTTCGCCCACGGATGGCATCGACTCAGCCGTGCCGCCGCGAGGGCTGCTCCCTTGAGAGCGCCGTGCTGTTGTACAGCGCCGACGGCATAGGCCGAGCACGAGGGATAGTACCGGCACACGTCGCCGTAAAGGTGGGAGATCGTCGCACGGTATCCGTGCAACAGCGCAAGCACGGCGTTGCGAGGAACAAGGGGAACAGCCCGAGCCACGTCGGCGGAATCGAGGTGCGCGTGGCCGAGAGCGTACGAGGGCAGCTGACTCATCGACGCTCTCCCGTGAGACAGCGCTTGAGCTCGCTGGCGAGAACGTCGTACGGTGCGTCAGCCGCGGCGGGCAATGCGCGGATGACGACCTGGGACCCCGGGCGGACCTCATCGACGAGGCCGGCACTGATCGCCTTCAGCCGTCGACGCACAGTGTTGCGCGTGACCGCAGAGCCGACCTGCTTACTGACGATGAAGCCGAACCGAGACGGCCCGGCATCCACCGAAACCGTCGTATAGCTCATGAGGTGCGCAGCCACACACCGCCGACCCCGGCGGACGACGGAACGATAGTCCGCGCCCCGGGTGATCCGGTGGGCGCGCGCAAGCACTGTGAGGTCAGGCCGAGAGTTCGCTGCGACCCTTGGCGCGGCGAGCCGAGAGGATGGCACGGCCGGCGCGGGTGCGCATGCGGGCGCGGAAGCCGTGCTTCTTGGCGCGGCGGCGGTTGTTGGGCTGGAACGTACGCTTGCTCATGAGATCACTTCCGGATGTGGTGTCGCCGGGATGCTCACACCGGGACGATGAATCGGGGACGGCCGCGAGGGCACAAGTCAACCGACTAAGGGTACGTCGCGAAGCTCCCGAACTCAAACCGACGACTTGACTCATGTAAAAGGT
>NZ_DBHD01000105.1:0-6559 GCF_002296025.1 Microbacterium sp. UBA837 | reverse complement strand
GTCCACACCGGGCCGGTGAACGGGAACGGGAACACCGGGTTCCAAATCACGGCGATCACGACGAACACAGGCAACCACCACCACTGCCGCGCCTGGATCGCGAACCACCCCACGATGACCGCGAAGATCGCGGCGACGAACAGCACAACGGTGAACCAGTCCCCGCCCATCAGTACCGGCGCGAGGAACAACACCGCCGCCGCGAGCAGCCCCGGCGCGAACGCGTTGCGCTGGTATACGGACGAGGTCCGCTGCTTCGCCATCATGACCCGCTCACCACGGAGCCCGTCGCAGGCGCCGCGCTGTCCGCGCTGACGCGGGAGCGGCGGTGTCGGGTCCACAGGCTCAGGCCGAGGACGATGACGCCGGCACCGAGGGCGACGTCGGCGAGGTTGCCGATGAACAGGTTCCCGTAGGCGAGGAAGTCGGTGACGTGCCCGACCCCGAACCCAGGGGGGGAGAACAGCCGGTCGATCAGGTTCCCGATCGCGCCCCCGAGGATCAGGCCGATCCCCATCGCCCACCATCCGGTCCGCGCCCGCGCGGCGGCGACGACCAGCAGCACCACGGCACCGACCCCGAGGAGAGTGAGCAGCCCGGTGACCCCGGCTCCGAGGGAGAGGATCGCGCCGGGGTTGAACGCGAGCTGCAGCCCAAGCAGATCCCCCAGCAGCGGGATCCGCTCCTCCTGACTCAACCCTCCCAGTGCGGCCGCCTTCGTCGCCTGGTCGACCAGGACCACCACAGCGGCGGCCAGGCACGCGACCGCGAACCGCCGGGTCTGCTCACGAACCATCAGCGGCTCCTCCTGCGTTCGCGAGGGCCGATGATAACCCGGTCATCAGACCGGCTATCAGGAAGAGGTTTTTGGTGTCAGAAGTCGAAGAGGTCACCGAGGAACCCTTCCTTCCGCCGACGCCCGGAGCGACCGTGATGATCCCTGTCGCGGTCAGAACGGTGGTCGCCCTCGCGCGGATAGGGGGCGGTGCTGGTTTGCCGGCCGCCGCCGGCAAGGTCGGCGGCGCGGTCGATGATCTTGTCGAGCTCGCCACGGTCCAGCCAGACGCCCCGGCACTGCGGGCAGTAGTCGATCTCGACCCCGGAGCGTTCCGTGATCAGCAGGGCGGTCCCGTCGACCGGACATTTCATGAGGGGTTCTCCTTCTGTTGCTGGTCGTCGGCGGTTCCACCATCCGCGGCGGCCGCGGCCGCGGCTGCTCGGTCGCGGCGACGACGCTCTCTGGCCACCATGAGCACGACCACCAGCGCGCCGCCCAGCACGATTACGCCACTCAGGACCGCAAGGACGGGGAGGAGTTCCCCACCTCCGGATGGCCCGTTGTGAACCTCTCCGGACGTATTGGCGGCAGATGTGGGAGACGGGTCGGGTGTCTGCTCCTCGGTCGCTTCGGGGGTAGGGGCGCTGGTGGGGACGGTGACCGCTTCGACGGTGTACTGGTACTCGTTGCTGATCGGGTGCCCGTCGCTGGACACGACCCGCCACCGCACCGTGTACACGCCCGCCTGACCAGGCGTCACCGCCTGGGTGACCGTGGTCCCGTCGATGACCGGATCCCCCGATGCGATGTTCTGCCCGTCCGGGGCGACCACCTCAATGATCACGGCGCTGAAATCGGTGAGGATCTCGCCGCTGAACGTCAGCGAAATCTCCTCCGGGACCACGCTGACCGTGGATCCGGCTTCCGGGGAGGAGGAGACGATCTCATCGTGCGCGGCTGCGGGCGCCGCGGTGGCGAACAGGAGCCCGGCGGCCAGCAGCAGCGTCGTCAGAGTGGACAGGAGGAGGATGCGTCTCCGTGAGCCGGATCGGTGCGGGTGTTCGTGGTCGGTGACGGTGGTCACGGCGGTGGTCCTTTCAGGGCCGGTTGATGATGTGCTGGGCGATCGTCGTCGCGTCTTTCCAGACCCCGGCGAGGGTGTCGGAGCCGCGGCCGCCGTACTGCGGCATCCCCGCCACGAACAGCCCGGGCAGGCCGGTCAGGGTGCGCCGCGGCCGGTCGACGCGGGCCGGTTCCGGGAGCCAGTCGTCGCCAGGGGTGTAGCCGGTGGCGAGGATCACCGAGCGGGGGGATGCCTGCGTGCCATCGGCGAAGGTCACCCCGGCGCCGGCCGCGTCCTGCACCGCAGCTGCGATCGTGACCCCGACGCGGCGCAGCTGCTCATAGCTGTCGCCGAAGATCGGCTCGGGGCGACGCTCCCGCGAGAACAGCGGCACCCTCTCCCCCGCCGCGGCGGGATAGCTCATCGCGGGGCGATGCTGCCGCCGGGTTCGCACGGACAGCGTCACGGTGTGCGACGCGGACAGTTCGCGGGCCAGCTGCACACCGCTGTTCCCGCCGCCCACGATGAGCACGTCGCCGACGGGGATCTGCTTCGGGTACAGGTACTCGCTGCTGTGCAGCACCACCCCGGGCATCGTCAGCAGAGACGCCCACTCCGGAATCCGCGGGTGCGCGGCCGCGCCCGTCGCGCAGATCACGTTGCGGGTCTGCACCTCCCCTGCCGTCGTCGACAGCAGCAGAGTCGAGCCGTTCCCGCGATGCTCCACCCCGGTCGCCTGGATGCCCCAGACCGTCTCCACGCCCAGCCCGGCTTCCACGAAGGTGAGGTAGTCCGCCATCTCGTCCACTCGCGGATGCCGGCGCTGGTCACCCAGCAGCCGCCGCGGAGACAGCGCGCTATGCCGGGCGTCGCTGAGAAGCTCCATCGAATGCCACCGTGAGGACCAGGAACGCTGCCCCGTGCTGGCGGCGTCGATCACCACAAACTCGTGCTGCGGCCGCAGCCCTTCCGCGGCCAGAGCCGCGGCAACCGCGAGCCCAGACTGCCCGGCGCCGACGATGATCGCCCGCCGATGCGTCAAACCCGCCCGCATCACCGGCCACCGTTCACCGCAGCCTGGATGGCGTTCTCGAGGTCGTCCCACTCCTGCAGCTCGAGCAGCTCACCGTCGAGGAAGAACGTCGGCGTGCTGCTCACCCCGAGCGCCTGGCCCTCCTCGAAATCCAGCTCCACCCGCTCCGCCGTAGCCGGGTCCGCCACGGCGGCGTCATAGGCGGCCATGTCCAGACCGATCTCCTCCGCGAAGCCACGGAACAGGTCGGCGCGAGACTCCTGCGCCTCACCCCACTCCGCCTGCGTCTCGAACAACCGGACATACATGTCCTCGAACCGGTCCTGCTGCGCGGCCGCTTCCGCCGCGACCGCCGCGTTCTTCGAATTGAAGTGACCGGGCAGCGGGAAGTAGCGGACCACATACGTGATCTCCCCAGCGAACTGCTCCCGCATATCCTCCACGATCGGGAAGAACGCGCCACACGCCTCGCACTCGAAGTCGAGGAACTCCACCAGGGTGACAGCGCCCTCCCCGCCGTCGTCGAGGACATGCGAGCTCTCCCGCACCACCTGCGGGGATGCGTCACCGCCCCCAGATGAAGGTGGAGCGGACTGGCTCTGATTGACAAGGACATAGATCAACGCGGCGATCACCATCACCACCACAACGGCAATGGTGACGAGCGTCGCCTTCACAGGGGTTTTCATCGGGTACTCCAAACCAAGACACGGCACAGGACAGAACCCGGGCACGCAGCCCGGGACGAAGCGCCACCCGGAAAGGGTGGCGTGCCAAATGTCAGGTTCGGGAAAGACCCAACTGCGTCAACGAAAAGACAATCGGGTGAGCACGGGCAGCCGGCGCCGGAAGCAGCGAAGGCATCCGTGGCCCGTCACCGAGAACCGGAGGCATCCGCCGACGCCACAACCCCCGCAGCACCACCATGAACGTCAGCCCGCACAACACGCCCAACATGCACAGCGCAGCGCCCACCAACGCGTTCGGCCCAGAAACGACGCCACCGGCGACCGCCTCATGCTCGACTGGGGCGTCTGCCACGGGCTCGACGTGGGGGTCCATGAACCCAGAAATCACCAGCGGAACAGGAGTCGAACCGTCCGCCTCTGTGTGACCCGTCGCTGCCAGACCCAACATCAGCAGCAGCGCCAAACCGACGCTGGTAATGAGCCTCATTATCAACAATTGCTCATTCAGCGTCGTGGAGCGCGGAGTCCGGGCCGAAGAGACCATCGCCCACAGCCTACCGTACGCACCTAAACCCATTCGGAGCCCGGTTCACCCGAGCACGGGAGCGCCGGCAGCGCCGGCCGGGTCCGGCGCGGCTAGCCGGTCAACCAGGACGATGACGACGGCAACGGTGGCGAAGGTGGCTTTGATGGGGGTCTTCACAAGGGCCGGTTCCAAGTCGGGCGGTGTTCTGCCACCGCGGGGCGAGGGGTCGGTGGTCAGGCGTGGGCGGGTTCGGGCTGGCGAGCGGGCACCGTGGCGAGTTGCCGTAGCGCAGCGGGGCGACGGGCGGCGCGGACGCCATTGAGGATGACGACGACCTCGGCGATCTCATGCACCAGCACGACGCCGGCGAGCCCGAGGATGCCGAACAGGGCGAGCGGGAACAGCGCGACGATGATCGCCAGAGCCAGACCGATGTTGGCGGTCATGATGCGTCGGCCGCGGCGGGCGTGGGCGAGGGCGCCGGGGATGAGGCGGAGGTCGTGGCCGATGAAGGCGACGTCGGCGGACTCGATCGCCGCCGCGGAGCCTTTCACACCCATCGCGATCCCGACCGTCGCCGTCGCCAGTGCCGGGGCGTCGTTGATGCCGTCGCCGACCATCGCGGTCGGTTGCTGCGTGACGAGCGCCTCAATCGCGGCGGCCTTGTCGGCGGGCAGCTGCTCGGCGCGAACGTCGGTTACGCCCGCCTCGGCGGCGATGGCGTGGGCGGTGCGGGTGTTGTCGCCGGTGAGCATGATGGTCTCAATGCCCTGCGACTGCAGCATCCGGACCGTCTCGGCCGTCGACGGTCCCGGTGATGCCATGCCCGGCCTCCTCGACCACCTCCGTTGCGGGGCTGGCGACGGGTGCGGCCGCGATGATGGCCGCGGCGAGGGGGTGGGTGCTGGTGGCCTCCACGGCGGCGGCCCAGGCGAGCAGGTCGTCGCGGGTGATACCGGGTGCGGGCTGGACGTCGACGACGGTGGGCTCGTTGCGGGTGAGGGTGCCGGTCTTGTCGAGGGCGACGGCGCGGATCGTGCCGAGCTGCTCGAACGCTTCACCTGACTTGATGACGACGCCGAACTTTGACGCCGCTCCGATCGCGCTGATCACCGTCACGGGCACCGCGATGGCCAGCGCGCACGGGGATGCCGCAACCAGGACGACGAGGGCGCGTTCGATCCAGGTCCACGGGTCGCCGACCAGCAGCCCGAACAGGGCGACCACGGCAGCGGCGATCAGGACGACGGGAACGAGCGGCTTCGCGATCCGGTCGGCGAGGCGTGCCCGGTTGCCCTTGCGGGCGTGGGCCTGCTCCACGAGGGCGACGATCTGGGTGAGGGAGTTGTCGCGGCCGTCCGCAGTTGCCTCGATCCGCAACGTCGCCGCCCCGTTGACCGAACCGGCGGCGACCGGATCGCCGGGGCCGACCTCGACCGGGATCGACTCGCCCGTGATCGCCGACGTGTCCAGGCTCGACCTACCCTCCACGACCACGCCGTCTGTGGCGATGCGATCGCCGGCACCGATGACGAGGATGTCCAGCTCACGCACGTCCGCGGCGGGGATCGTGACGTCGCTGGTTAGGCGGGAGACGCGGACAGTGTCGGGGATGAGGGACAGAAGGGCGCGCAAGCCTTCCTTGGCGCGGTCCATCGCCCGGTCTTCAAGCGCCTCGGCCAGGGAGAACAGGAACGCCAGGGTCGCGGCCTCGCCAACGTGGCCGAGCAGGACCGCGCCGATCGCGGCGATGGTCATCAGCAGCCCGACCCCGGGGCGACCGCGGATGAGGCGGCGGATCGCGCCGGGGACGAAGGTGTAGGCGCCGGCGAGCAGCGCCGCCCACTGCAGCACCAGCGCCGGGATGTGCAGACCAGTCCACTCGAACGTGTATCCGGCGAGGAGGAACAGCCCGGACAGCGCGGAGGGAAGCAACGCGAAGTCGCGCCACCAGGGCGGGCGGACCTCCGGCTCCTCGTCCGCCTCGGTGGGGGTGGTGGCGAGGTCGGGGCCGCAGCAGGCATCGCCCGCATCGTGCACCGCGCTTGGCGCCGCGGTCTTGGAGGAGGGTTCCGCGGCGCAGCAGGCGTCACCGGTCGAGAGCGGCCGGGACAGTTCGATGCGCCGGACCGTACCGGGCTTGCGCGGCTCGTTGGGGCCGCAACACTCTTCGCTCACTGCACGCTCTCCTTCGTTGCGGGGGCGGGCGTCTGCTCTAGGAACGTGAGCGCGGCCAGTGCGTCATCGGTGCCGGTAACGGAAAGGCGCAGGTCGGGGTGGGTCGTGTCGATCGCCCAAGTCGCGAACGCGCAGCAGGACTGCTCGGTGCGGACCAGCTCCGTCAGCCGGGCGGTCGCGTCGTCGATCTTTGGGTAGTGGACGGTGATCTGGGCGGCCGTCCTGTCGATGTCGAGGAGGTAGTCGTCGTTGAATTCCTGCCACGCGGCTAGACGATATGAGCCTTCGGTCC